>JAFLUR010000083.1 GCA_022508725.1 Oscillospiraceae bacterium | reverse complement strand
TTATTTATACTACCACATTTCCTCGCCATTGTCAAGCTCTTTTTTGACTTTTTTCGCAAATTATTTTTTGATTGCTTTTAATCCGGTGTTTTATTGATCCGTCACCGAAAAAACATCTCGCATTCCGCCTCCGAAAGCTCGCGCACCTCGCCCGGAGCAAGCGTATCATCAAGGCGGAGTCCCCCTATTTTTACCCTTTTAAGATAAACGACCTTTCTTCCCACCTTTTCAAACATCCTCTTGACCTGATGAAATTTCCCCTCGCATATCTCAACGAATACCTCGCGCGGATCGTCACATATCTCCAATTTTGCGGGCTTTGCCGTAAAATCACCCAAATCCATACCGCCGCCGAATATACCGACCGCGCTTTTTTCCGCCGGAAAATCAAGCCTCGCGAAATATCTCTTATACACATTCTTTTTCGGAGACGTGAGCCTGTGCGCGAAATCCCCGTCATTCGACAGTATAAGCAATCCCTCCGTGTCTATATCCAGCCGTCCCGCGGGAAAGGGTTCAAACCTTTTGTATTCCTCATCGAGCAAATCGATAACGACCGGCTTGTTTTTATCGTAAGTCGCGCTTACATATCCCTGCGGTTTGTTCATCATAAGATAGATGTATTTTTTGTATTCCACGCGCAAGCCGTCTATCCGGACAATGCTTGCCTCGCTTACCTTATCACTGCTCTTTGCGGCTCTTATGCCGTCTATCGTAATTCTTCCCTGCTTTACAAGTTCCTTTGTTTCGCTCCTGAGTGCCGCGCGGCAGTCGGATAAATATTTGTCAAGCCGCATAAAATCACCGCCTGTTTTTTAATCTTTTAATTTTCCGCAAACCCCCAAGATAAGATTGAAATATCCATATCAAGTTTTAAATCGGATATTTTTTTTAATATAACTTGAGGCAATGAAAAAAATATTTGCGCCGGTTCGGACTGTATATATATCCTTACTCTTTTTTCAAGTTTGTTGTCTGTATTTTTTATTTTTTCAATTTCTTCCAAAAAATCTGTCAGACTTATATTTAATGATTCCAAGTCATTATATTTTTTCTCATATATCCATAAATCTTTTTCTGCAACAAAACGATTATTGTTTCTTATGTTATCACCTTTTCTTATGGTTTTTGTCGGTTGCAATTCCAATATAGATGTTATATTGTCAAAATTTAACTTATCACCGTATATTGTCAGAGAAATATGCCCACAAGTTATTAAACTGTTTGTCACTTTTGACCTCCTTCGTATTTTTTGATATTTATTTGTTCAATGTTTCCTTGAATAACCGCAGTACGGACATCTCAAAATCACTTTCCCCATTTAATAAAAACTTATATACATTATTGCTGCTTTTATATATTTTATATTTATCCGTAAAGCCGGTTTCCGGCATACGTTCATTGATTGCCCATAAAAAAATGTTATCGGAGCGTTTTATTGTATCGATTATATTTTTTTGATAATTAAATACGGTCTCAAATCCGACGGCAATCAAATCAAATGTAAATCTGTTTACCGTTTTCTTTAATACATGATTGAATATCTTAATATATTTGTTTATATGCTCAATCCTTGTATCCGTATCGTTAAACTCATCCGAATTTATCCATAAATCATAAACATATTTATTGTTTATATATTCCGCATATATTCCGATATCGTTTACCGCAGGGGACTTTAAATCTATAAATACGATTTTTTCTTGCAGCAATTTTTCCTCTATACCGTCAATATTTAAGTATTGTCGGTTCTCCCACATCCAATTATCCATACTTGAAACCGCACTTAAATCAACGTCCGGATTATAATTTTTAACAAGCGCAAGTATTTTTTCAAAATCCGCCAAATTATCGGATACTATATGAAAGCTTAACGTTTCCGCCATATAACACCGCCTACTTCCCCACGCAGAAGCTGTGGAATATCTCATTCACAATATCCTCCGACACCGTTGCTCCGGTTATTTCGCCGAGCGCGTCTATTGCCTCGTTTATGTCGATGGACGCAATATCGGAAGGCATTCCCGCTTCAAGCGCGTCTGTCGCCCGCGCCAAAGCCTTCTCCGCGCCCTCCAGCGCCGCGCGGTGACGCATATTCGTTACAAACGACATATCCGCGGCTTCAAGCTCTCCCAAGGAATACATTTCCTTTATTCTCTCCGCAAGTCTTTCGACCCCCTCGCCGCTTTTTGCGGATATTCCGATAACTTCCTCACCCTCGTCCGGCGTTATTCCGGATTCCATCCCCGATATATCGCCTTTGAGGTCTGTTTTATTCACAACGATTATCCTCTTTTTCCCCTCTGTACTTTGTATAATCAGCCTGTCCTCGTCATCGACTCCCCTTTCGGCGTCAAGCATGACTATCACCAAATCAGCCTCTTCAATGCACCTTTTTGACCGCTCGACACCGATTTTTTCGACCTTATCCTCCGTTTCGCGTATTCCCGCCGTATCAAGCAGCCTGAGCGGTACCCCGATGTCCGCATATTCCTCTATAACATCGCGCGTTGTGCCGGCAATATCGGTAACTATCGCCCTTTCTCCTCCCGAAAGAATGTTCATAAGCGATGATTTTCCCACATTCGGCTTTCCCGCTATCGCCGTCTTTATGCCGTTTTGTATTATCCGTCCTCTGTCCGCCGTACCGATAAGACGTTTTACATCACCGAGAACACCGCCGCACACGGCGATTATATCCTCCGCGGTCACATCCTCCAAATCCTCATCCGGATAATCGATAATTACCTGCATGGACGCCGCGAGTCCGACAAGCCTGTCACGGCAGCCGTTTATTTTATCGGAAAGACCGCCCTCCAATTGAGAAAGCGCGTTTTTTCTTGACATTTCATTCTTCGAGTTTATTATATCGATGACCGCCTCCGCCTGCGAAAGGTCTATTCTTCCGTTAAGAAAGGCTCTTTTCGTAAATTCTCCCGGTCCCGCCGCAGCAGCCCCCGCATCAATGACCGCCGCCAGCGTTTCCCTCGCCGTTATCGCCGAGCCGTGTATGCTTATCTCCACAACATCTTCCGCCGTAAAGCTGCGAGGCGCTCTCATCACCGTGACAAGCGCCTCGTCTATCTTTACTCCGTCCTTATTTTTTATAAATCCGTAATGCACCGTATGGGTAGGCACATCGCACAATTTTGATTTTCCCTTGTATACCCTGTCGGCAATATCCACGGCATTCTCTCCGCTTATGCGTATCACCGCTATCCCCCCGACTCCCGGAGGCGTGGACACGGCAGCTATAGTTTTTTCCATAATTTATCTTCCTATTTTCAGTTATTATGCTTGATATGTAATTTTGATTACGACGCCGGTTTATTGACCTTTTCGGCAAGCTTGTCAAGCTTTTCGTTTACAATGCTTGACATTACAAAGGCTTGCTCGGCTTTTACTTTCACACTGTCAATATCCAACCGGTCGAAACGCTCGGCATTGATCTGATAACCCATATTCAAAGCCCCGATACATTTATTTATTTCGCTTTCGACTATAAAAGTATTATATTTAACTTCCTTTTCAAGAGTAGCCATATTTTGTTTAATGTCCTCTACTTCTTGCTTAATGCCTTCTACTTCTTGCTTAATGCCTTCTACTTCTTGCTTAATGCCTTCTACTTCTTGTTTAATGCTTTGTACATCCTGTTTAACGCCTCTGATTTCGTCAAGTATTGACTGTAAAATTTCAAAATCTTTCATGTTATATACTTCCTTTCATCATATATTATTTACCTATCCTTTTCCGCAGCTTCTCAAGATATTCGTACGGTATTCTTTCTCCGTCCGACGCATATCCGAGCTTTACGTTCGGTCTGTTCTTTGCGTGAAAATCACTTCCGCCGGATTTTAAAAGTCCCGTCTTATCCGCAAGCTCCATGCACATCGCCCTGTATTCCGGCGGATAATCGCTGTACATACATTCAAATCCGTCAAGTCCGTATCCGGCAAGCTCTCTAAGCAGCCTTTCAAGCTCATCCCTGTCCCTTGTTATGTAATAGGGATGCGCCAGAACCGCCGCTCCGCCCGCATTCTTTATAAGCTCTATGCTCTCCCTCGGCGGAAAGGTTATTCTTTCGATATAACACGGTCTGCCCTTTTTTAAATATTTATCAAATGCGTCCTGCATATCCGAGGCATATCCCTTTTCAACGAGTGCCCTTGCGATATGCGCTCTTCCGGCGTTTTCAAGTCCGCCGCCGTCCTTTTGTCCCGTTATATCGGCAAGCGATATATCCATTCCGTTCTTTTGTATAAGCTCAAGGACCCTCCCGTTTCTCTCGCATCTGTTTTTTTGCAGATACTCCAGACGGCTCACAAGCGCGCCGGACTTATGATCGATCATCAATCCGACAATATGCATTTCCGTCCTGTATTTCGCGCTTATCTCAACGCCGGCGACAGGCTCGATGCCAAGACGCTCCGATGCGCGTATGAACTCATCCGTACCGTTGACCGTATCATGATCCGTGAGCGCCGCCGCCGCAAGTCCGCAGGATTTCGCCTCCGCAGCAAGCTCCGACGGGGTAAGCGTTCCGTCCGAACAAGTCGAATGAGTATGCAGATCGACACATTTCATTGCAATATACGCCTCCCTTCAGAACCTGTTCGGGCTCTTAAAAATCATCGTCGAATTTTCCGAGAAAATCATTGTTGCGCATATATTCGTACAGCATATCCCAATCCCCGAATCTCGGATTTTTAAGATCGATTATCTCATCCGTTATATAGGTAAGTATTTGTCTGCTGTCCGACGGAACTATAACGGTCGCTCCTATATCGCGCAGAGCCTTTGCAAAAAAGCCGAATCCGGCTCCCATTATAATGCTTTCCTTCAATGTGGCATAATTTACCCACGGAAAGACATACAGCCGCATACCGTGAGCATAGCCTATCGCCGCCGACGCTCTCCAGCGCTCATGCCCTACCTTGTTGAGCTTTTTTTTCAGATTATCCTCCGTCAGATCGAATTTCTTTACCACATCCATCCAGTAAAAGGGCAGATCCGCCTTTTTGAGTCCCTGCATAATCTGATCCTTGACGCTCATCTGAACGATGCCGTCCTCTATGCCCTCGCCCATCATCCAGCCGATCTCGATTTTTTTCTTTTCATTATATCTTACGCCGTCAACAGATATATCCTCTCTTATTATCGGGGTTTTGCCCGTAAGCAGCTGAGCGACGGCCTGACCGCCCCCGCCGCAGTGCGACCATATACCGTAAATTTTCCCGTCCGAAAAATGCATCTCATCATTCTCGCACAGCATATCCCTTCCCATCATGACGTCATCATACCTGTTCTGTACTCCGACTACCTCTCTGTCGTAAACCTTCATGGTTATATCCGGCATATTCCATCCGCCTTTCTGTGAAATTAAATATTTTCCGAATTTATTGATATACCATCAACATCAAACGCGCCTCCCGCGCACCGCCTTACTATAATATATGCTTCGAAAACAGATAGCCCGTCATATAAATTCCGAGCAGCGCCGCCGATACCGCATACACAAGCTGTTTTAAGAATTTACGGTTTTCGCAGAAATCCGACATGACAATAAACAGCGGGATAAGCGCGGACGTGTATCTCGGCGCGGAAATCGGCCATTTCAGCGACATATTCACCATGGCGCACGCCGCGAAAAACACCGTATACATACTTCTGTGCCGCCTTATTCCGTACGCAAGCGCAATCATGATAAGCGCGTAGCACAAAATACCCGGCAGCCATATCCCGAACAGCGCAACATTCCCGCTTCCTCCGAATATCTGCCCGAAAATAAGCTCCGTCGATTTTCCGAAATACATCGCTCCCTGATGCCAGACCGTTCTTTGATATTCCAGATATGTGAACGCGCTGCCGGTGACCATGTAATTTATAAGCCAATATACGGGTATGCCGATACACGGAGCCAGCGCGGGCGGTATATTTTTAAGAAGAATTTTTCCCGCCTTTTCTTTTCTGCGAATTTTTCCTATTATATCATATCTTTCAAACACCTCGACAACCGCGGGGCACATCACCGCGATACCCACCATTCTCGAAAGAGACGTAAGCACTCCGAACACCGCGAACATCGGCATATCTCCCTTTCTCAAATAATACATCGCCGCCGCCGACATCGCGAAAAATGTGCTTTCGCTCATTCCCGTGCCGAAAAACAGCGCATACGGAAAGATCGATATAAGCACGACCGCCCCCGCGGCTCTTTCCTTATCGTAATCCATGCGCATAAGTCCGTAAAGATACACACAGCCCGCGCCGTAAGCGAAAACAGCCTCCGCCATCGCGGCAAGGTTCATGTTTCTTAAAAAAAGATAAAATATTCTTATAAATACCGACGTAAGAGGAAAAAACGCAAGAGTCGTAAATTTTCCGTCCTCGGTATATCCGGAATATCCGCCCTCGGCTATTCTTATATAATTCGACACATCCCATTGACGCCAGTGCGAAAGGAACATATCAAACCCGAGCTTCTCCTCCGAAAAAAACGCAAGCGACGCAAATGAGGCAAGATACATCAGGAGCCTGAATGCAATGCACAATCCGAACACCGCAAGAAGCTCTTTTCCCCCCGCCTCGCCGTCCGGTTCGTATGTCCGCTTGTCGGCGCATATAAAGCGAATAAGACGGTTATCCGGCAGTTTCATTCCCGAATTTCCCAAAACTCTTATAACAAGCGCCGCAACCGGCACCCAAAACAACACACTTGCAATTACAGGTATCATAACCGTCTCCTCTCCGGGAACACCGAAATCCCGCGCACACAGCGCACATATGTAAAATCTATTTGTATTTTTTCATTTCATTGTTCAGCGAAAGCATCTTGTGATCGAGATACGCCACGATATCGGCACATTCCACAAGCTCGAAATTAAGCTCCTCCGGTATTCTGCCCTCGAATTTATACCTTATTTTATGCTCAAGACTTGCCCAGAAATCCATCGCTATCGTCCTTATCTGAATTTCCGCCTTTGTTTCGGATATGCCGTCCGACGTCCTTACCGGTACCTTGACAAGCATATGATAGCTGCGATATCCGTTTTTTTTCGGGTGTGTTATATAATCCTTTACCTTCAAAACCTTTAGATCGGACTGCTTATGGACCACATCGACAAGCGAGAATATATCCTCGGTAAATCCGCATATTATCCTCATGCCCGCCAGATCGTCGAGATACTGCACCGCATTCTCTATGGTAGGCTCATATCCTTTTCTGATGAGCTTTGCCGCCGCGCTCTCGGCGCTTTTCAGCCTTGACTTCATCGACTCTATCGGATTGGCCTTTCTCATTATATTGAAATCTTCGTTTATTATTTCAAATTTCGTGTTTATTATCTTGAGCGCGCTGCCGTACAGATACATTTTTTCTCTGTACTGCTTTGCCGTCATACTCTCTATAAGCATTTCCTCGTCCTTTCTCTCTCCAACAGACTCCGCTCACGGCTGTTTATGCCGCCTTACTCGGTGACGCTTTTATCTATCAGCCCCGCCTTTTTCAATTTCGTTTCGGCATATATCCTGTAATAAAAATTACTCAGCGCCGCGGCTATGTTTTTGAACAGATTTATTTCCGAAACGGTAAATATCCGTTTTTTGCCCTCTATCGACATACTGATAAATCCCGAAAAGGTTCTGTCCGCAAAAATCGGAAGCGCCACCGTTATGTAATCTCCGCCCGGGCATACAAACTCATTGAGTCCACCGTGTCCGTCGCAGCAGGTAAATCCGTATTTCTCGACTCCGTAAAGGACCGACACGTCTGCGCCCTTTATGGTGCGTATCCCGTCAATGTCTCCCGCGTCCGGCACGAATTCCGCGCCTATGCCCGAAATATCCCGGTAAACGGATATCCTGTCAAAGCCCAGAAACTCCTTTATGTCAAGCGCCGCCGAATCAAGCGTCTGCACCGTATAATCCGAATTTCTGAACAGCTTTTCCTGAAGCTTGTTCATAAATATCTGTATGTCATATTCCATATATATCTTTTCGCTGTTTTGCAGATTTTCGTTCTCGCTTTTCTTCGTTCTGCTGTTTGCCTCCATTATTTCGGATATGTTTTGGGCAAGCAGCTTCATAAGCTCAAGCACGCGTTCAAAATAGGACGCGTCCGCAAACTGCATTTTATTGTAGGCTTTTACCATTGCCTTCTCGTCCGCTCCTATTTCCTTCGCGAATTTCTTCACCGCCTCGGCGGTGAGTCCGTGGGAATTTATCTGACCGAAAAACAATGTGGCGATATGCTCGTCATGCACAAAAAGAGGGATAGCCGCGTCTGTAAGTCCGACGGCCATGCACTTTCTGCATATCATCTTTCCGGAAAGCTTCGCGTCTCCCAGTATCGCGGCATCGGAAATATCACAGCATTCCTTTCCCTTTTCAAAACTCCTTATTATTTTGCATATGGGCTGCATTTTGTCGCTTCCTATAATCGCTCCGCCGGACGGATTTGCAATATAAAAGGAAAATCCGAAAAGGTCCCATATTACACTCTGAAGTTTTTTTATGTATTCCACATTCACGAGCTTTTCGAATTCATTTATATTATTATTATCTTCGGACATTGAACTTGCTCCTTTCTTTCTCAAAAAAAACCGTACATCTTTATTATACAATATTTTCGCCACCTTTGCAATACGTTAATCGGATTTTTTTATTTTCTTAATGTATAAAAGTCAATGATGCGTGACACATTTGTTAATTTTAAAATATTGTAA
>JAFLUR010000082.1 GCA_022508725.1 Oscillospiraceae bacterium | reverse complement strand
GCACCACAACAAGAACAACTACCGCAATACCGATATCGCTGAATTTAAATTTATTCACTGATTTTCCTCCCTTCCCTCAAAACGACCGATCACCTCCGCAATAACCTTATCAAATGCGGAGCGGGTCGTTTATCTTCTGATCCTTTTGCGCCGTTTCTTATAGATCTGCGCAAGAATTTCGGCAACCGCTCTGTAAAATTCGGGCGGTATCTGCACGCCTACCGGCACGGTTTTATATAATGCCTGTGCCAGAGGTCTGTTTTCAACTGTTTCTATTCTGTATTCTCTTGCTTTTTCCTTTATTTTTCTTGCGACAAAATCCTTTCCTTTTGCCACAACAACAGGCGCTCCGCTTCCCTCGTCATCATATTTGAGCGCAACCGCATAATGCGTCGGGTTTGTGATCACGACATCCGCGCCCGGCAGTGCCGCCATCATACGCTGCATTGCGATTTGCTGCTGTTTCTGTCTTATTTTGCTTTTTATTTTCGGGTCGCCTTCCTGCTGCTTGTATTCATCCTTGATCTCCTGCTTGCTCATGCGAATACTTTTTTCAAAGCTCCATTTCTGGTATATATAATCCAGAATACCGAGTCCGAGCATGAATCCGCCGAGCTTAAAGCCTACCGAAAATATCATATCTATCATAAACTGAATGCCCGCTCTGTAATCCAATTCGACAAACGACGGAAAATACGACATTCTTTTTCTTATTTCCCTGTACAGTATATACCCCATTATTATAAACTTCAGTGATGATTTCAGCAATTCCACAAAGGCTCTCATGTTGAACAAATTCTTGAGTCCTTTTATAAAATTAAGTGAATCAAGCCTGAATTTCATTTCCTTTTTTAATATACCCACCTGTGCGTATTGAACCCCCACACCGACCAGCAGCGCCGTAAATACTATCGGCGCGATTATGAGCGCCGCATAGATACACACCTCGATCATTTTAAGATGAACATAATTCACCTCAAAGGGTTCTCTTGCTAAATCCGAAAACAATGTAAGATATCTTGTAACAATATTTTGAAGATTTCTCGCAATATATCCGCCCAAGCCCTTAAGCGCTCCGAACATTGCCAACAGCGTAATTCCCGCCGAAAGATCCTGACTTTTCGCAACTCTTCCTTCTTTGCGGACGTCTCGTCGCCGTTTGGCGGTGGCGGGTTCGGTTTTATCTCCGTTATCAGCCAACTGTCACTCGCCCCATTTCATCAAAAATCTTCTGTATCACTCCATACATTTCTTCAAATATTTTGTTTGATATCGCGGCAAAAACCGGGATAACCGCCATCATAATAATAAGTCCCATGGCAACCTTAACGGGAAATCCTATCGCAAAAAAATTCACATTCGGTATCGCCTTCATAATAACTCCGAGAAGTATCTCCGCAATCATTTCCGCTATAAGCACCGGCATCGCTATCTGAAAGCTTATTTCAAACAGCCTTATAAACGCCTCTGCAGCCACCTTTGCAATATTGGGATCGATAACCGCCTTTCCCGGAGGCAGGACCGTAAATGTATCATAAAGCACCCTAAACAGAATCAAATGAGAATCGGTCACAAAAAACATCAGCACAAGAAAAATATTCATTATTGTTCCCGTCACGGGGCTCTGCGCTCCCGTTACAGGGTTATAAACCTGCGCGAAACTGAATCCCATCTGCAAATCAATAATTCGTCCGGACGTATAGACCACATTCATAAACATGAGTATAATAAACCCGAATATCAATCCGAGTATTATCTCCTTCATTACCGCGACAACAAATTCGATCGCCATGTTGTATGCTGTCGGTTCCGACGGCGGAACGGTATATAAAACAATATATGACAGCGCGAGACTGAACACTATCTTCGCGATATTCGGCATGGCTCTGCCGAACACCGGACTCAGTGCAAAGGTGGACAATATTCTCACAAAAATAAGCAAAAAATACAGAATCCAGTCTAATATATTGCCTGCTCCGATTTCCATATCCGACCCCCGCAATCTATCCTATTCTTGCCATATAATCAAATACCATATTTATATAATCCATAAGCTTACCCATCATCCACGGTCCGAAAAAAATCATAGCGACAAATATCGAAATGATCTTCGGCGCAAATGCAAGCGTCTGCTCGTGTATCTGCGTTGTCGCCTGAAACAGCGATATAATAAGACCCACAATAAGACTTACTCCCAAAAGAGGCGCTGATACTATCAAAATCGTATACAATCCCTGTTGTATTACCGTAATAACATCCGATTGACTCATATTACCACTTCCTTTTACCCAAAGGTATTATTTTCCGTCTACCCAAAGCTCGAAACAAGCGTTTTTATCAGTAATCCCCAGCCATCGACAAGAATAAACAGCATAAGCTTAAACGGCAGTGAGATCATGACCGGCGGCAGCATCATCATACCCATTGACATGAGCGTACTCGCAACCACCATATCTATAACAATGAACGGAATATACAGAAAAAATCCCATCTGAAACGCTCTTTTTATCTCGCTTGTAATAAAAGCGGGAATAATTGTTTCCATAGGAATATCATCATAGCTTTCGGGCACTTCCGACTTTGCAAGGCTCATGAACATATTCAGATCCTTTGTATATGTCTGTCTGAGCATAAATTCTCTCAAAGGCTTTGCCGCATTTTCAAGCGCGACCTCCTGCGTTATTTCTCCCGCAACATACGGGTCGTAAGCCGTTGTTTTTATATCGCCGATAACAGGCGACATGACAAACAGTGTAAGAAACAGCGATATTCCCACAATCACCTGATTCGGAGGCGACTGCTGAACTCCTATTGCGTTTCTTATAAACGACATAACTATAACAATTCTTGTAAAGCTCGTCGTCATTATAAGAATTGACGGCAACAATGACAGAAGCGTAAGAAGAACCGCCACCTGAACCGTTGTTGTCATGCTCTCCGGCGAATTTTCCAGACCGAGCTGTCCCCACAGTGTATTGGTTTCCGGTTCCGCAAAAACCGATGCACAGACCGCAAACGTGATGAATGACGCCAAAACCGCAAAAAATACCTTTAATATTTTAAATTTTCTAATCTTCATCATTCTCATCCTCATTCGACCTTTTTCTCTTCAGCCTGTCTGTTCTTTTTCGGCTTTCATTTATTATCTTATCCACAGAATCCTCGGTCACATCATCAAGTGACTGTTTTTTTAATATATTGTAAAAACTGTTCTCGCGCGAACTATCCGTATTCTTCTTCAGCTTTGATGCCGCGCCGGCGAACATTTCCCGAAGGCTGTCCACGGGATTGGCAAGCTCCTGCGTATCCCGCAGCATCACAAGGTCCTCCTCATAAAGCTCCGACAAAAGATTTACCTCTCCCGACGATATTCCGACAAGAAAATATCTTTCACCTACCCGGACTATGCACAAAAACGAATCCTTTGTCAATTGAACCCTGTCCGCAACGATCATAAATTTTGATGAAAAGCCCATGGAAACGGAACGCGCGGCAAGCCATTTACTCGCAACATATGCTCCCCACAGTACCGCAAAGAACGCTATAAGATAGAATATCAGTTTAAGAATATCCCCTGTCATCAAATCCCTCCGTACGGTCAAATACCGAATAAATTACCGTTTTCCCGACGGTCCGCATTTATCCCGGTAAATTTACCGGGTAGCTTCCATAACTGTCATAAGGCAGTGGCAATTTTCAAATATGCATTCCCACTGCCTTATAAATGCCGTCGTTTATAGTTTAGCGACACGATTTATCTTCATAATTTCGGTTATTCTTACGGCAAAATTATCATCCGCGACAACAACCTCGCCCTTTGCGATCATTTTTCCGTTTACAACGACATCGACCGCCTCTCCAACGAGCTTATCGAGGGTAATAATGGAGCCTACATTGAAATCAAGTATTTCTTTAAGATTTTTCTTTGTTCTTCCCAGCTCAACGGTAACCTGAAGAGGAACATCCATAAGCATTTCAATATTTTCGCCCACTTCAACTCCGGGTGAGCCGCCGAAATTCTCATATTGAATGGACTGAACATTATATGCGGGCTGCGGCTGCGGTTGCGGCTGATAACCGTATCCCGGCGGCGGCATCTGCATTTGCGGATATCCGTATCCGGGCGGCGGCATCTGCGGTGCGCCGTATCCCGGCGGCGGTGTCTGCGGTGCGCCGTATCCCGGCGGCGGTGTCTGCTGTGCGCCGTATCCCGGCGGCGTAGCGTACGTCGGATCCATTTCCGGCGGCAGCATTGATGCCTCATGACTCGGCTCTGCCGTATTTGTTCCCGCTCCCACCAATTCGGGCTGTGCAGCTTCCTGTGTTTCAAAGAAGCCGTTTACAATATCCTTACCGAACTGCAAATCCATAAGGAGCATTATCTCGGTTGTAAACAAATCCTCCACTTCCATATTAAACGAAGTGGAAACCATATCACTGTCACCCTGATCTATCAGATCGGTAACCAGCGCGTCCGCAAGATTCATAATTTCAACCGTAGGCGGTGAAATATTGATCTTCATATTTACAAGCTTTGACAGCGATGTTGCCGAAGCGCCCATCATCTGATTCATACATTCGCTTATGGCGCTCAAATGCAGCTCGCTGAGCTCACCTTCGTTATACTCGTCACTGCCTATAAGAATACTCGTTATCGCCTTGACATCTTCGATTTTCATTATAAGCATATTATCCCCGTGCAGACCCTCCACATACGAGATATGTATTGCCACATAAGGGATATCGTATTTTTTTGCAAGTGTTGAATAATTCGTAACACTTACCGTAGGAATGGTAATATCGACCTTTTTGCCGATCAAGTTGTGAAGCGCGGTCGCCGCGGCGCCCATGCTTATATTTCCGACCTCTCCGAGAGTATCCTTTTCCAGATCGGTAAGCGCGTCCTGATTGGGTTCATGCGCCTCGATATCTTTTTTCCCGGATTTTCCGGCATCTTCTGCCTCTTCCGGCATAACATCATTGCTTTCCTGCGTAGCAAACTCTGCGCCCAACAAGTCCTTATCCGGTTCCTGCGGTGTAGAGTCTGACGAGTCATTACCCTCTTTGCCGCCGAGCAAGCTATCAATTTCTTCTTGACTTAACATATCACTCATCGTCTCTGTCCTCCTCTATTTTTTCTGCAAGCTTCACCGCGTACTTGTTTTCAAAAACACCGAGTTTGCCGCGGAATTTCGGCATACCTGCTATATCTATCAAAAGTCCGTCCCCCACTCTGTGATCGAGCTTTAGGACATCTCCCACACCAAGCGACACCACTTCCTGAAGACTTATGGGCATCGAATTGAAGTTCGCCGTTATATTAAATTTGGCTCTCTTCAATCTTTCGCGGATATTCGCTTCATTTTCCGGCTCATGCTTGATTTTTTTGCTTGATACCCACATTGAATTTTCCATCAAGCTGTTTATCGGATCGATAGCGACAAACGGAATACAAATATTTATAAATCCATCAACCTCATCGCCGATCTTTACGCTTATGGTAATAATAACCGTAGGCTCGTTATAGGCTACTATCTGTGCGAACTGCGGACTTGTTTCTATCCGGTTCAGCTTTGATTTGGTCTGCGCGATTCTTGACCACGCGTTGTCTATCTGTTTAAGAATTTGATGAATCACTCTTTCCATAAGAGCAATATCTATATCCGTAAATGTTTTTGACGTTTCCAGATCCCCGCCTTTTCCGCCGAGAAGTCTGTTGAGTATTCCGTAGGCAATACTCGGAGATATCTCTATAAGCGTTGAACCGTCAAGCGGAGGCATATCTACAATAGCCAGAATAAGCGGTACCTGTAAGGAATTTGTATATTCGGAATAAGTCTGCTCCTCGGCCGACAAAACTTCTACCTGGCAGGATGTTCTTAACGTACCCGATAGATATGTTGACAACAGATGCGAAAACGTTGAATACACATTATGAAGCGTTTTCACCTGTTCCTTTGTAAATTTATTTGCTGTTCTGAAGTCATATTTCTTGACCTTGACCTCGGCCGGACTTTCTTCTTCATCGGAAAAATCGCCCTGAGTCAATGATTTCAGCAGGTTATCTATTTCACTTTGCGATAACACATCTGACAATTTCTTTCACCACCCTATCTGTCATGTATTTTTATAACGGAGCATTCACCGCCCCTCGGAAGCACCCTTTATTACAAAATCAAATTCTTAAATTATTACGGCTGTATGCCAAAGGGAGCTTCGGAATAACCGGCCTCTGCCTTTTAAAATATCCCGGCAAGGCTGTGACCCCGGACCGAAACGTCTGTATACCGGTTATATCTATCCTTAATTTGTAACAACAAATTCACTGAAATATATGGTTTCAATTCCCTCTATGTTAAGATCCTGCTCAAGACGCTCGCAAATCTCAACTTTCAGCCGTTCCTGTATTTCCGGCGATGTCATCTCATCCTTTGTTTTTTCTCTGAGAACGCTTATTATGCTGTCATTTACCTTAACGGAATCTTCGGTAAGCGCCGCAAGAGTCTTTGCTCCTATAACCTGAATAACGAGGGTAGTTTTCGCAAGAGACGAATCCTCCTGAACATTTGTTATAAATGAAGTTCCCGGATCGTAAATAAATCTCGGTTCTTCCCTTTCGGATGTGTTTCTTGTCAGCACAAACGCGATGGCTCCCGATGCTCCGAGAACAATCACAATTATTACTGCAATTAAGATTTTTACTGTTTTAGTCATTGATATAACCCTTCCTTAATTTTTTTGAAAAACCGTCACTTCCCGGTTCCTCCCCGGTTACTCCGGCATTACGTTTATCACAAAGTCAACGCGTCTGTTCATACGCCTGCCTTCTTCGACCGAGTTATCTCCGACCGGATGATACTCTCCGTATCCGACGGCGGAGATCTTATCCAGCGGATAACCGTGGTTCTCAACAACAAACCTCAGAACGTTGACCGCCCTTGTCGTCGAAAGCTCCCAGTTTGACGGAAATTCCCTTGTGTTTATGGGCACATTATCGGTATGTCCTTCAATGCGTATCATATTGATCCTTGATGAATAGCCCATTATCGCTTCGGTTATCTGTGACATGATACCCTCGGCTTCCGCGCGTATATTCGCCTTTCCGGTATCAAAAAGCACATTGTTTCCGAATCTGATGAGTATCTCATCTCCCGATTTTACGACAAGCACATCTCTGTCCATACCGTTTTCGCTGACATACTGCCTCAGTTCCTCATAAAGCTTCTGCGCGTTTTTCGCGGTCGCTTCACTGGACTGACTCTGCTTTCTGTTGGGTATGTTGTTGCGCGCCGTTTCGATAACCGCCTCCTGGCTTGTGAGCACGCCCGGCGCACCGCCGAACGAAATAACGATCTGCGCCCATTTTGATGCGTCAATGGTTGACGATGCATACAGCAAAACAAAGAAACACAAAAGCAGCGTTACCATGTCTCCGTAGGTGTCCATCCAATTTGCGCCGCCGCCGGATTCGGACGTCGATCTTTTTTTCATGCCTCTGCACCCGCCTCACTGCCTTTACCTTTGTCTTCGGCTCCGTTCTTTGCCGCAAGCTCCGTATTTGAAATAAAGCTGTTCAATTTTTCTTCTATAAGTCTCGGATTTTCTCCCGCCTGTATCGAAAGCAGACCTTCCAATATAAGCGCGTCATACTGTACCTCAACGGCGGTAAACGCTTTAAGCTTGTTTGCCATCGGTGTGAATATCCAGTTCGCTATCATTGAACCGTAAAAGGTTGTAACAAGCGCAACCGACATGGCGGGACCGAGCGTTGACGAATCGGCGAGGTTCGCAAGCATGTTTATAAGACCGACAAGTGTTCCTATCATACCGAACGCAGGCGCCGATGATGAGATATTGTAAAGTATCCCGGCGTTGCCGTTATGCCGGTCCTCCATACACATGATCTCGGTTTCCATTATATTTCTTATCAAATCGGGATCGGTTCCGTCAACAACGAGCATAACGCCCTTTTTCAGAAACTCATCCTCAATATCCCTTGACTTGTTGTCAAGCGCAAGCAAACCGTCTTTTCTTGCTATATTGGCAAGCTCTATTATATTGGCGATCATACCCTGCAAATCATACTCAGTCTTTTTAAATGCCATGCTCATAATCTTAGGCAGATTTTTGATATTTGTCATACTGTTCGCAGTAAATATCGCCGTTATAACGCCGCCCACAACTATGAACACACTGTCTCTGTCATAAAAACCCATCAGTCTATCCAGACCTATACCGTACAAAACTACGGCGGCTCCGCCGATTATTCCAATGAGCGTTGATATCTCCATCGCACTATCACCCCTGTTAAACCTTCCTTTTTTAATTCAGACAATCATATCGCTTTCGGCGATCTCCGATTTATCCGTTATATAAACCTCCCTGAAAACCTTATTTTTAAAGGAAATTATCCTATCTATGATCTCACCGCACGTTTCCCTCACAACGACCTTTCTTCCTGTTGAAAAGGATATTACCGTATTCGGTGTTTCCTCTATAAATTCGATCAAATCGGGATTTATGTAAAATACCGAATCATTAAGCCTTGTTACACAAATCATATTACGCAACTCATTTCTGTTAATTTTTGTTTTGAAAAATCCGGGATCCGGAAATTTTCTTTATCGATCATACCGTAATCATATCCGCAATTTCTGTAATATCCGTAATTCATACAATCTCTGTCCGGCATTTGGGCCGTACCGTCGCAAAATTCCGATGAGTCGGCAGACCCGAATTTAACAGGCGCGGGATATATGCTGTTCG
>JAFLUR010000081.1 GCA_022508725.1 Oscillospiraceae bacterium | reverse complement strand
TTGTATTTTTCGGCGGTGATAAATTTGTTTTCGTAAAGCATACTCCAAAAATCTTTCATTTTGTTTTGCCACTCGCTGTTTATCGGATATATATCACCCTTTTCACCATTGTATTTCGACAGCGTCAAAACCTTATTGTTAAGAATACTGTCATCCTTTACACGGCTTTGCGGATAAATATGCTCTATATTATAAATTGAATTTTCAAAATCTATTGCCTCTCCCGAGTACATACATCTTCCCAACTGCATAAAATACAGGAACAATGCGTCACTTTGCAGCTTATTATCCGCGGTATCGCCCAATTTTTCAAGCTGCCTTGAAAGCTCCCGTACTTCTTCCGCATAGGGATTATCTTTTTTCTTGTTGAATTTGGAATATAATTCCTTAATCTGCTGTTTTCTGCTTTTGGTACGCTTGTTTTTTTGCTCTTCGCTGCCGCCTCTTGCCGCTTCTATAAATATTTTTTCCGGTTCGTATCCCATAACGGAAATAATATCTTTCACAATGTCAAGAGTTCTGAAAATCGGTCTTTTTACCGAATTTGAAATGTACATATTTTTAAGAATATCATTTAACGAAGGATTATTCAAACTGTAATACTCTTTTTTGAGTTTTTCTATCTCCTCGCCGAATGTGTAGTTATCGGATAATATCTGCATAAGATTATCATTCGTATTCCACAGGAAATCCATTATCGTTCCGCGCTCTTCGGTTTTTTTGTATGTACCTTTGATTCCGCGCAGCAGCTTTTCGGAAAGCCTGCCGAACCCCTTGTATTTCATTGTGTAAATATATTTTTTCTCTTTTTCGGGCAAATCGGGAAATTCTTTATCGACCCATCTTTTAAATCTTAACCTGTCCTCGGAATATGTACGGTGTTCGATTATCTTTTCCGCATCCTCCGCAGTCAATATTCCGTTATTTATTAAATTCTTAAAATCAAAATATGTTTTTGCCGACGCTATCACAGTCAACTCCGTATCAATTCCGCCGATAACATCATCCTCGGTCATCAACCCCTCCGATATAAGATAATTTTTCAATTTTTTCGGGCTTATCCTTGGGTTTTTTAAAATAAGCTCCTCAAAAATTTTCTGCTTTGCTTCCACGGAAACGGGCTGTCCGTTTATCTTGATATTATTTATGGTATTAAGAATTTCATATCTTACATACAGAAGTGAGTTTTTGGGCAGAACATTCTCGCCCGGTATATAGGTGCAGGTATTTGTCATACGACTTATAAACTCTTTTTCGCTTTTGTCAAAATCCACTTTATCCTCGATATTCCAAGGATATATCATTCCGTCCGCCTTACGCTCCATCCATGCGAATTGAGAATTTTTTGAAGAAAGCGGTCCGATAAAATACGGGATACGAAATTCAAAAACAGATAATATTTTCTCCTTCGCACTTATTCCGTCACTGTCTTTTTCGGATATAAACGGCAGATATTTTTCCGCTTTTTTAAGTATCTCATTAAGCTCATACCAATACAGCTGATACGGGATAACTCTGTTGTCGTTATCCACCTGTTTGGGCAAAAAAGTACCGAGCGTTATTTTTTCGATAATATCGTTATATAATTTTACACCCTCATCGGTAAATTTTGCGGTTTCCGCAGTTTTCAATACTTTTTTCAGATATTCATAAAATTTCTCTTTTTTTGTCTTCTTTTTTTTCGTTTTTTCGTTGTCGTTTCCGTCACTTTTTTCCCGTTTTCCTTTATATGCCTCTCCCTTTTTTATATAATCGGTATAGAACACATAATTATTAAGTTTCGGCGATATTTCCCAAAAAATCTCATTGTATTTCTCCGGTATATATTCTTTTACAAAATCTTTCAAGTTTTTCAAATCTTCGTCATGTCGGTTATAAACTTTTATTTTTGCTCTCGATATACATTCTTCACCGTTCAAAATATCAGCCAAAACCGCCCAATCGTACATAGCTTTTAAAATCAAAATAAAATCGGCGTCGGTATCAAATTCGGCAATAACAGAGGCAATATTTTCATCGGACATACCCAAATTCAGAGAGGAAGACTCGCCGCTCTCATTTTTCAAGAATAATTTCGACAGCTTTACCTCTCCGCCGGATAACAGCTTTATGATAAGACTTCGATTATAAGGATACTCCCCATCCGCCGTATCCTTGGGCTTTTTTCCGCCGAATAATTGTTCCTCAAACTCCTTTTCCTTAGCCGTGATCGGTAGTTTCTTTTTAAGTATTTTAGCAAATTCCCCCGCCGAACATTCCCACGGAAGCTCTATGGCATTTTGAATGAAATAATCGGTAAAACGTTTGTATACGGGAGCAAAGTCAATAATATCCGAAATATTTTCCTTGCTGACCTCATTTAAAAAATGTCCTCTGTGCGCGACAAGCCATGCACAGGCAATATATACAAGTCTGACGTCATGCGGTTCTTCACTGTGCATAAGCTCGTCGATAAGGTGATGTATCGTAGGATATTTTTTATAAAAATCCGAATCTTTATAATCCTTATCGTTAAAAAACACGTTATATCTCTCGGGATTGTCCTTGTCCTCACGGAACAAATTGCTTTGTTGTATGCGTGTATAAAAATCGGGATCAACCTTGCTTATTTCCTTTGCAAAAATATCCCGTATAAGCTGTACGCGCTGCTGCCGTCTGTTTAATCTGCGCCTATCACTGCGGAAAGTCCTTCTTTTATCACACAGCATTGCTTCCTCAAACACAGTGCTGCCCCACATAGGCTCGCCTTTATATTTTACAAGTGTATAATCATCATAAGTTACCGCATATCCGACCGAATTTGTTCCCATATCAATCCCAATATAATATTTTTTTGCATTTTTCATCTTGACATGACCTCGCTTTTGTGATAATATATGAGTACGGAGTTTGACTGCTCTGTGGATTTACACTATGAGTTCAAATAACAAATTTTTGAAATCGTCGGTTCGTCCGACCGCACAGCGTGTGCATTAAAAGACCTTTACGGTCTTTTTTATTTTATTTGGTGTTTATCGGAGCGCATAACAATGCTGCTGTTTTTATATCATCGTTTTTGGTATTCCGGTTATTCATGTGTAAATTCTTCTGTTTGGAGTATAATGTTTATTTACAGTGATGAAAACTCATACTTTGTTTTAATTTATATTATTATACCGTAAATTACAGGTATTGTCTATAGATAAACAAAAATTTGCCATATCTTTTTATAAATTTATTTTATTATTGCAAATAAATATAATAATGAAAAGTAAAAAGAAAATACTCACTGTACCTTTTAAAGATATAATGAAACAGAAATAAAAAGAAACAGATACTTAGGGTGTATAATCATATACAGAGACTGTATAAACGCGGCAAACATAACCGGGTGAGCAAGTATATTTCCGATATGCTGAAAAAAGAGAATATATCGGTCTTATCCGAATATGTCGAGGAAAAAGAGAAATTGAAATTATTTGACGGTCACATAATAACCACTCATCACCGAATCTTATATGCCGATAAGGATTGGCTGAAAAAATATCGGATAATTGTTGATGAGGATATTCTCAAAACAATGATAAGCAATCAAGAAAGTATACTTGTTTCGGATATTGAGGATGCGTTTGACGAATCGAATTTAAGCAAAAAAGCAAAGCATAAACTGATAAATTTAATCGATATGTCTGCGAAATATAAGTATTTTTCGACAGAAAAATGTAAAGAAAAGGTTGAAGCGGATGTGGAATTTGATATAAATTTACTGCTTAAAACAAAGCGGTTTTATTCTGACGGCGAAAAAATTGTATTTTATAAAACACCCAAGCTGCGAAAAATGAAATATATTGTATTATCCGCTACAGCTGACGAATATATCTATAAAAAATATTTCGAGGAAGACCGAATTTGCTTTTATAATTGCCGTCATGCAGGATATAAAGGCGTACTCCGGCAATATTACGACCACTCATACAGTCGAAATTATATCGGCAAGACAAATGATGCCTTTGAAAAAATAAAGGATATAACCGGCGATATTCCAACTATAACATTCAAAAAATACGCCGATTGCGATATTCACTTCGGCAATTCCGAGGGATGCAACATAATGACGGGCGAGGATATAGCAGTTGTCGGTACTCCTCACATGGCTGAATTTATATATAAATTGCTTGCTCATCAAATGGGTGGTGATGTTTCAGATAATTTGCATTATCGTGAGGTTGAATACAACCGGTTTAAATTTTGGTTCCATACCTATGAAGATGAACTGCTCAGACGTATTCAATTCTGGCTTATAGAAAGCGAATTGGAGCAGTCTGTCGGCAGGGCAAGGTTATTAAGGAATGATTGCACCGTTCATTTATTCAGTGATTTTCCGTTGGAACACAGTATATTTGCTAAATTGAAGTAAAAATAAAATCGCCATCAAGTATAATCTCCCATAAAATCTATTATTTACAATTAAAAATATACCGACCGGAATTGTTTCCGATCGGTATATTCATCTGCGAATTTTTATATATTATAATTCAAATCCGTTGTTTAGCAATTTGGTAACTAAGTCAATATCCTTTTTATGTTTTCTATATTGTGCTCTTCCCAAAATTGTATAAAAAATATATAATATAAGAAGACCTACCATGACTTTACCGGCAGTAGGGAAAAAATGCGAAACGATTACAGTAATTATTACCCATACTACCATGCTTGATATAGATGACGGCAAATTTACGGATTCGACCGCACTTTCATTGTTCTCGTATATACTTATCTGTTCCGCAAATATTACTTTTGCCCTTTTATTCAGCTTATTTATTCCGTAATCCATTACATCGTCGTCGTAATTTAATTCAATATGTTTCATAGCGGTTAAAAATTCATCCAACTTATTACATTGCGAAATATAATTGTCCAATTCTTTTTTCTTGTCAACCGGGATGCTTGCCGGTTTACCGGAATCATATTTGTTCAAGTCTATGGTTTTCTTATTTTTTTCTGTTTCCATTATAAATTTATTCACTTCTTTCGTATAGATTTTAAATGCAACAAAAACAATTTTACGGAAGAATTTCGCTCCCGTAAAATTGTTTCAAAGAAATTATTATATTTTAATATAATATTAAATTTTCGCTATTTTTCTGAAAGCATTAACGTTATTATCATAAAATATAATCAATTCATCGCTTATGGGAATAAGCTGTTGAGTTGGCGGTACAGCAGCCATATCCAAAATTGTACATTTTTCGGAATTTATTGTTATATCTAAATTTTTCACATCTCCTGTTGCCAAGTTTATTTTCTGAAAACAAATTTCATCATTATAAGGATTTGATAAATATAAATATTCATTTTTAAATCCGAATCTAAAATCAAAACCCGAAAGTGTAAGTAAGTGTTTTTCATTACCATTAAGATTAAATTTTGTAAGCCACCATATTTTTGCATTGGCATCATTTTTACAGAACCCATATATGGTATTATCAACAACGTTAATATCAATAATGTCAACATTAGCACTTTTATGAAACCTTTGGCTATTACCGTTTTTTATATTATAAATAGAATTACCGCATATAAATTTATTATCATCTATAATATATATTTCGGGATAATAATAAATGGCAGATAAAAATATATTATCCGAGGTAATATCGTATAATACATATGAAGACGTAGATTTACCGACATCATATGGTTCATCATATTTAGAATATCTTCCGTTTACTATTACATGACCGTTTCCATGGTTAATATAAATCTCCTCGGGAATATAGTCATAGTATGTTATTCTTTCTTCTACATTCTTGTATTCGGAAAAGTCAACAAATTTTTCTGATTTTCCGGTATTTATATCCAATAAATAAACACTTTTACCTTCTATATAATAAATAGTATCATTATCATCATAACAATAATCGTAAATTTTTCCTGTGCTGTACAGAGTATCAACAATATACGGTTTTTGGACTTTTGCTTCCGGTGTGGGAGTTGCCACAGTATCGTTTAAACCGGGTAAAGCTGTATTCGGTATACTTGTCGTTCCGCTTGTCTCCGCCGCTTTATTATCGTCACCGGACTGAGTTGCTCTCCAAATCATCGCTGCCGCTTCCGCTCTTGTTACCGGCTGTTGCGCTCTGAAAGTCCCGTCTTCATATCCCGAAACAAGTCCTCTTTCAACAGCTGCAATAATATATTTTTTCACCCATTCCTCCATACCGGAATAATCGGAAAATATATTTTGTATCATACTTGTATCCACAGCGGACACATCATATCCTTTAAGACTGACCAAAGCAATCGCTACAACTTCTCTTGTTGCCGGTTCGTCGGGGTAAAACATTATTGTGCCGTTATAACGATATGTAGGTATAAATTCCCTCGCCGTTTCTGCATAGGGATAATACCATTTATCCGCTGCTACATCATAAAAGGACGACATCGACGGATTTATTATCCGGAGTCCTGCCGCCGAAACTATCATTTTGGCAAATTCCGCTCTTGATACCGTAACATCCGGTCTGAAACTGTTATCGGGATAACCGCTGATTGTATTATTTGCCGTTAATGCCGAGATATAAGGAAATGCCCAATGAGAAACGGGAACATCCGAAAAGGTTTGTAATCCTTCACCGTAACCCACCGCAGATACCATGCTGTTCAAAATAAATAATACCGTCAAAAATAATGTGCATAACTTTTTTTTCATTTCTGTGATTCCTCCCATAAATGTTTTTACTGTTTAATATTCCTATTTATCATATAACAGTTAATTATTCCGCTGCCACCTCCTAATTATTTTGAGCGTAGAGATCGTATGCGTACCGTAAAAAATCATGAGCGGCATCATAATCTTGCTCCTCTCCGTTTATTGTTATGGAATATACCGTTGAAATTGAACTGCCGGGATATAAATTGAACGGTATTACCACTTCTGCGAAATTACCGTTATAGTAACAATTTCCTCTGTATTCAACCTCATAACGATGTTCGTATACGTTTGTACATCTCCATTCCCATTCATCATTCGCGCATAAATTACCCAAAACTTCTCCGATGGTAAACTCATCGGAATATTCATCAAGATATGAGTTTTTGGCAATTCTCGCCAAGTCCGGTTTGGTAAAACCATAAACTTCCTCTGTTTCTTCTTCCGTCAATGTCTTATAAGAACCGCCGAAATCATCGGAATCATCATAATAATCCTCATACGACTCATCGACCCAACCTTCATCATCCTGTGTTTCATTATTATCTTTCTCATATACCTTTTCCATAAGTGCATTCAGCGTAAGCATATTTTGTTCTATGTCGTTAAAGGCAAGTGCATAAAGTTGAAAAGTATCGTCATCATTCAATATGAATTGAATTGTAGCTCCGACCGTTTTATCATTATACATACACTGTCCGTTAAATTCAATAATCTGTTCATCTGTATCGGATTTAAAAGACTGCCACATAGGAAGTCCAAAAAAGTCTTCAAAAGCTTTTCCTATAGTAATGTCTGTAGAGTATGCGGATAAATAGCCGTTTTTAATGCTTTGAACTTCCTTGCTGTCTTTCGTTTGCAAACTGTTCAGCGCATCCTTCATACTGTCCTCCGCTTGACTCATTCCGCATGAAGATACCGAAAGCGCAATCGCTCCCGTAATAATAAATATCATCAATTTTTTCCTCAAATCCGGTTCCTCCTTAATTTCATGTGCAAAACAGATTGTCCGGTATCGGTTTGTTTGCAACTGTATTTTTCAAATAAATCTTATTTACTTATAATTATATATTGTTATATTATAAATATCAATTGTTATTTTTCACATAAATAAATTCCTTCAATTGCTATAATTTTTGACAATTTGCACAAATATATGACAATAAAATCATCGTTTTGTAGTAAATAATACTTCATACATATTTTATTTTTGTTATTTATAAAATATCAAATGTTATTTTTAATCTAATTTATATTTTACCAAAAGACAAGTAAAATTATTATGAGGTGATAAATATGGACAAAAAAGAAAAACGCTTTGATAATACGGATAAATATATAGAATTGGGCTATAATATTGCCTACTATCGTAAACACGCCGGTCTGACGCAGGAAAAACTCGCCGAAATGCTCGGAATAAGCCGTCAGCATATGGGAGCTGTTGAAGCGCCGAATATTATCAGACCCATATCGCTTGATTTATTATTCAATATTGCCACCGTTTTGGACGTTCAGCCCGCGCAGCTGCTGACTTTCAGAGAATGACGACCGAATAAAGCAATATTACTGCCGGTACTTACACGATTATACTTTAGGTAATAAGGGGCTGCTATCTATGTCTTGATATATGAGTTGCATTAAATCATGATGTGAGTAAGATATATAAAAAGTGCGCCGACAGAACCGACTCTGACGACGCACTTATTTTATAACATTTCTTGTTCGGAATAAATCATATCTTCTGTTTTCGCAAATGAAAGCTTTCATCAATCAATATCAGCTTTCCTTATTTATAACAGACATATAGTATATCCGGTCTTTTTCCGATAATCCGATAGCAGTCATAGCTTGCTCGGCAGTAAAATTCAAATTTTTCATCAACTGCTTTATATTGGATATGCAATTCATCTCTATTCCCTCAGTTCTGCCCTCGGCTCTGCCCAAGTTTATTCCCTCAGCCCTGCCTTTTTCTATACCCAAAGCCATTCCCTCAACTCTGCCCCAGTCTCTTATACCTTGACTAAGATTACACATATCAGATACCTCCTTTTCCAATTCCTCGGTCATTGGTATATTAAACTCGTCATTTAATATATTACTCTTTTCTTTTTGTTCTATTCGGGTCGAAAACAGTACCTCAAGCATTTTCAGAACGCCCTCGGCTTCTTTCAATTCATCAT
>JAFLUR010000080.1 GCA_022508725.1 Oscillospiraceae bacterium | reverse complement strand
TTTCGCAGTTTGTTCGTCGCATAATTCTTCAAGATTTAATTGGAGCATCAATAATTTACCTTTTACGATTATTGAAAGTATTATAACACATTACAAATACAAAATCAAGGGAATTTGCGAAAATTTTGCGCATGAAGTCTGCAATTTTTAAAGGTGAAATCTGCTGAGTATTTCTCCGCGTATACGTCTGCCCTGAAACAGAAACAAGCCGGACAGGGCAATTATATTAAGTCCGACCGAAATAAGCGACGGGTAGAGAACATTCAAAATACCGGTACATATAAATATAATCGGAACTATTCCGAACAGCATATTTATAAAGCAGTAAAATATAAAGTCGGATATATCAAGCTTAAGAAGAACAGCGGCTGTTATCAAGGATATGTTTGCGGCGACAAACAAAAAAGGTATAACATAATCGACCGACCAGTTATGCCAGCCGGCAGCGAGATCCCATATAAGGACCACCGCGGCGGCGGCAAGGACCTGATGCAGAATAACCTTGGGTATATTGTGCATTTTGCGGTATGCGATGCCGAGCGACAGCCATACGCACAAAACACCTACGATAACAAATATCGACCAATGAATACGCGAGGGTATGAGAAGGTCGATTATTACCGATATAACACAGCCTGTTATTGAGGTGAGAATGATAAGCTTTATAAATAAACCGTATTTGCTGTAAAATGTCGGTATTATCGGAAATACGGCATTTCCGGTTTCCCTGCTTTCTTCATTTTCGGAATTGTCGGACAAAATACGCTGACAGAGCGGACAGTGTATACTGTCATCGGTTACATGTACTCCGCATTTTTCACAGAATTTCATGTTCATCATGGCTCCTGTTACAGCTCCTCCCTGCTTGTTTTATTTGATACGACCGAAACATCGATTCCCATACCCACAATACTCCTAAAAAAATCCTTTTGAATATCCGTTCCTTTGAATGAGGACGAAAAGCTGATAACGAGGTTGTCCATGTATGAGCATACGCATATTTGAAGCTTGTCGGTACTGATGCACATATCGAAAAGGCGGATATATTTTTCAAAGCCGTCCGGCATGGATATGCTTCCCACATTTGAAATTGCACCGGTAGTTTCGTTGCGTGTTATCTCTCCGGCGATATTCAGAATAATATCCTTAAACCAAAGAGGGGTGATCCTTACAAAAGCGTTTCGCTCGATTTTTGTGTATCTGTTCATTCTTGCTGCAAGATTTTCCGCGTTAAGCTGTTTTTTGAAATATTCGTTCACATATTTCACTACGCTTTCAAAATCATCCGGGTCTTTGTCGAAATTATATCCCGCATTTATGGTGCAGAAAAAATTCCTCGCCGATTCCGAACGGAAGTATTTTCTTAAATTTACCGGGACCATAAGCACAATAGGGCGTTTTTTTCTCGAAAGCTCCGCATTTTTATTTATCGCACACAAAAAAAGCGACACCAAAAGAACGGTAAGTGTTGTATCCAAGCTGCGCGCTTTGTCGAGCATTCGTTTTAAGGAAACGGTCCCTTCTATAACCTTTATACGGTGTTCGGCGGTTTTGGTTCCCCTTATTTTATATGCGCGGGATTCCGAAATGCTTTTGTTTTTACGGTCGCGCTTGTAGTATTTCTTGAAGCTGTCCTCCGCTTTTTGATTTATCGATGCGTCATAGTCGGGTTTGGGAACGCTGCCGTCAAAATCGTGCGAATATTTGATCGTTATATAATAATAAACAAGGACACGGAGAAAATGCAGAGCACCCGTGCCGTCGGTGATGGCATGGTAAACCTCTAAATTTATGCGTTTATTGAAGTAGGTAACTTCAAAAAGCAGATTATATATATCGGCATCGTAGATCGAACTGCACGGAGGGGCATTTTCACGTTTCACCTTCGGTTTTATGTTGGAATCCTTGAGATAATACCAAAAAACGCCGCGGTGCAAGGTCGAGCGGAAAAGAGGAAACTCCTTTATTGTTTCGTCAAGAGCCTTTTGGAGAATATCCGCATCAATGTCTTCATACAGCTCCGCGGCAAATCTGAATACTTTTGTATCCTTTTTACTGCTGTTGGACGGAAATATTTTTGCGGCATTGTCAAGAGCCTGCCAGTCGGTTGAATAATCCTTTACAAAATCCAATTTCATAGTAAATAAATCCCCAAGCAAATAATTTAAAAAATCCGTTTAAGTCCGGTGCTCTCTTATGAATTTGTTTATAAGAGAATAGCTCTCGCTTACCGGCGACAAGCCTTTCGGGAGCGCGAAATATCCGTGTATGACTCCTTTTATGCGATAGGTGCGTACCTTATTCCCCGCTTGTCCGAGCCGTTTGCCGAAATATTCGCCCTCATCCCTCAGGGGGTCGTATTCGGCTGTGAGAATGAGAGTATCGGGTTGATTTGAAAGATCCTCCGCTTCGAGCGGCGCAAAATACGGATTATGACGGTCACTTTCATCACGCATATAAAGAGTCATGTAATCCTCCACCTTTTTTGAGGTGAGAATATAATCCTCGCCGTTTTCATGCACGGACGAAAAGGGCGATGAGGGTGAATGATCGTTGGCAACGGCGGGATATATAAGTATCTGCTTTTTTACCGAAAATTCCCCGCTGTCGCGCGCCATAAGCGAAACGGCAGCCGCAAGATTGGCGCCGGCGCTGTCGCCTATCAGTATAATATTGCCGGTATCCGGTCCGAATATTCCGGAATGTGCGAATATTTCCTTTGCGGCATTATAGCAGTCGTTAAGACCTGCCGGAAATTTATGCTCCGGAGCAAGCCGGTAATCGACCGAAAGAACGATCGAACCGGTCAGCTTGGCAAGATTTGAGCATACTCTGTCATAGCTGTCGATGCTGCCCGTGACCCAGCCGCCGCCGTGAAAGAATATCATCAGAAATTCGGCGTCTTTATTGGGATAAACGCGCACCGGAACCTTATGACCGTCGGAATATATTTCCCGGTCGAGGGTTTTGTAAAAGCCTTTGAGATAATTATACCGCGTAATATTTATAAAGCGTCTTTCCGCTTTGTAGTTTTTCTTTAGGTCGGGTTCGTTTGAAGAAATTATCTTCATTGCTGTGTGAATGATTTTATTTATAGGCATCAAAAAGGCTCCTTAATTCAAAAATCACGGGATATCAAAACTTATAGGTAAGTATTCCCGTTGCGGGCTTTGGGAATATGCATACCGAGCGTTCGGGCATTTTTTCTCCGCGTTTTGCTATTTCCGTTATCTGATACGCTCTGGTGGGGTTCACCATGAACATACAGTTATATTCTCCGTCATGAACCGATTTTACAGCCTTTTCGTATTCCTTTGTATACGTTATGCGCTCATAATAATTATCCTCGTTTATATTCATAAGCTCTTTGAAGATGAGATGATTGAGCACGGTTATGTCAAGACTTCTGTATGCGTCCGATTTATCGGGAAGAATTGTTGCAAGGTACTCCGGGTCCGTGAGGGTGAACCGGTAAAAATAATTTCCTCCGCAGTAGAACGCGATTTTATTTTCCTTGCGCTGCGTCGCGATTTGTTTTCGCATGGTATCGACAAGCTCCGTCATATCGGTATCGACAATGATTTTTTCAACCTTAAAATGATCCTGAGCGCCGGCGATAAGATAATCGGGCTTGAATTTGGGGTTGGTTACAAGACGGTGTACCGGTATTTGAAGAACGCCGTCGTCGTTTATATTGCTGAAAAGAGCCATAATATAGTTATAGCCCTCCGAACCGTTCGGGTCGGGATTGGATTTTCGCAGCATTTTCGCATAGTCAAGGCATGCTTCATATCTGTTCTGACCGTCGGCGATAACAATGGGCTTATTCATAAGAGCTTCCCGGACGGTCCGGATGGTCGGATCGTAGGTTATTGTCCACAGACGATGCGTTATACCGTTTTCCGCGGTAAAATCCATATCGGGTTCTGTTTCGGAAATTTCACTGATAATGGATGAAACGGTTTTTGTTTCGTCCGAGTAGATACAGTTTATCATTCCGAAATTCGCATTTGTCGCGGACAGCAGATTGAACCGGTCGTTTTTTGCGAATATAACCGATTCCTCGCACGGCATGACGGAATTGCCGGAAAAGTCGTCAAGCTTGAGCAGCGCGACAAAGCCTATGCTTGAATGAGATTGAACCTCATCGAGCGGAACGATCTGTTCGTATAAATATATTGCCGGCTTTTCATCTTGAACAAGTATTCCTTCCGATATCCATTTTTTAAGAGTGGACGCCGAGCGCGTATATTTATTGTTGCTGTTGTTGTCATTTGGGTATGTCATACCGAAAGCAAGACGAACGACATTGTTTTCGTCAAGCTCATAAAGCGCCTTTTGTTCATCGTCCGAGATGGAATCATAGGGCGGCGCAAGAATTTTTCCGAGATCCGGGACCTTTTCGCTGTTATATCGGTAGCCTTTAAAAGGCATAATTTCAGTCATGTTATTACCTCCGCGCGGTACCGGAAAATACGGTACCGTTTATTATTCATTGCATTACAGCAAAATATCAAGCCGTCAACAAAACACCGGGCAAATCGGTGTCAATCATATAAGATTGTATAACATTCTTTTAAAAAAGTCAAGTCCTTAAACAATATATTCCGAAATATTCGCGGAAAACCGGACCGGACGGATGAGGCGCCGCCGAAAAAGAGCGGAAACAAGCGAAAATTCCGTTTTCAGCCTCCGAGTTCAATCATTTTGTCGATGCATTTTTTCGCATCGCTTATTGTTTGACTTTCGAGCAGTATCTCCTCGCCTCCGTTGCCTTTTATACAGCTGTAAAGATCGGGAAGCGTTATCATTTTCATATTTGAGCATATCATATCCTTTGAAAGACAATAAAACCTCTTATCCGGACATTCATACTGCAAAAGCTCGGCAATGTTGTTTTCGGTGCCTATGATAAATTCGCGGCTTTCGGAGCTTTTTGCGAAATTCATTATACCGGTCGTGGAGCCTACATAATCCGCCAAAGAAGCGACCTCGGGCAGACATTCGGGGTGAACGAGCAAAAGAGCGTCCGGATGCGCTTTTTTTGCCGCCTCCGCCTCCCGCTTTTCGACTCTTGCATGAATGGGACATCCGCCCTTTACAAGCCGGATATTTTTGTCGGGCAGCTGCTTTGCGACATAATCGCCGAGATTGCAGTCGGGAATAAAAAGAATATTTTTGTTTTTTATCTGTGAGCAGATTTTTACCGCGGACGATGATGTTACGCATACGTCGCATATCGTTTTCAAATCCGCCGTCGTGTTTATGTATGCGACAACGGTATGATCCGGATAACGCTCTTTCAGCTGCGAGATCAGCTCCTTATCCATCTGATCCGCCATAGAGCAGCCCGCGTCCGGATTTGCAAGATATACCTTTTTTTGCGGTGAGAGTATTTTGACTGTTTCTGCCATAAATCTGACTCCGCACATGATAACGGTATCACATTCCGTATCGGCGGCGGCTTTGCTCAGCATAAACGAGTCGCCCGTATAATCGGCAATTTCGATTATTTCCTTTGCAACATAGCTGTGAGCAAGTATGCAGACATTCCGCTCCTTTTTTATCCGTAATATTTCGTCTTGTATGTCTCTGATATTGTTCATTGTAAATCTCCTTGTAATTTTAACAGTTTACAGCACAAAAAGGCGGCCGCGGAAAACCGGAAAATTTTATCCGGTTTTTCGCGTCTGCCCTTGCGCGCAAATTATATATTCCGTTATTCGGAAAACATGGGTGTTGACAGGTATCTTTCGCCTGTGTCGGGAAGAATCGCAACAATCGTTTTTCCCGCGTTTTCCGGTCTTTCGGCAAGCCGGGTGGCAGCCCACACAGCCGCTCCGGAGGATATGCCGACGAGTACGCCCTCCGATTTTGCCAGAGTTCTTCCGGTCTCGAATGCCGCCTCGTTCGAAACGGTTATGACCTCATCGTAAATCTTTGTATCGAGAGTGTCCGGAACAAAACCTGCTCCGATACCCTGAATTTTATGAGGACCCGATTTGCCCTTTGAAAGGACGGGCGACGATTCCGGCTCGACCGCAACCACCTTTATATCGGGATTTTTTGATTTCAGATATTTTCCCACGCCCGAAACGGTGCCGCCCGTTCCCACGCCCGAAACCAAAATATCAACCTTGCCGTCGGTGTCCTCCCATATTTCCGGACCCGTTGAGATCGTGTGCGCGTAAGGATTGGACGGATTTGAAAACTGCGACGGGATAAAGCTGTCCGGAATTTCCTTTGCAAGCTCCTCCGCTTTCGCGATAGCGCCTTTCATTCCGACCGAACCGTCTGTGAGAACAAGCTCCGCTCCGTAAGCTCTGAGCAGATTGCGCCGCTCTATGCTCATGGTTTCGGGCATTGTTATGATAATTCTGTAGCCTCTCGACGCGGCAACCGAGGCAAGACCTATTCCCGTATTTCCGGAGGTCGGCTCGATTATTACCGAATTCGGTTTCAGAAGCCCTTTCTGCTCCGCCTCGTCTATCATCTGTCTTGCGATACGGTCCTTGACCGAACCGGCGGGATTGAAATATTCAAGCTTTCCCACGATTTTTGCGCCGAGCTTGTTTGCGGCGTTGTAATTTGTAAGCTCCAGCAAAGGAGTATGACCGATAAGGTCGGTTATGCTTTTATATATTTTCATTATTATCACCGTTTCTTTCCGCCCGCAAATTCGGAAATCCGACCGCCCCGGCGCGGGCGGTCGGGGCGGTGGTGTATTAAGAGTGATTGATGTGATTTTGCCTGCGGTGAAAACACCGCACCGAATTTATTTATAATAATAAATTCCCGAAAATTATTTTATTGCGTCAAAGGCTTTTGCAAGCGCTGCCGTAAGATCGTCGATATTCTCGATGCCGACGGAAAGTCTGACGGTATTGGGCTTTATGCCCTGCTCCAGAAGCTCCTCTTCGGTGCACTGCGAATGAGTGGTCGTCGCGGGGTGAATGACGAGCGATTTGACGTCCGCAACATTGGCAAGAAGCGAGAATATTTCGAGATTGTCTATAAATTTCTGCGCTTTTTCGCTGTCGCCCTTTATTTCAAAGGTGAATATGGAACCCGCACCCTTGGGGAAGTATTTCTTATAAAGCGCATTGTACGGACTGTCGGCAAGCGCCGGGTGATGAACAGCCTCGACCTGCGGGTGTTTTGAAAGAAAATCAACTATTTTAAGCGCGTTTTCGACATGGCGTTCGACTCTGAGCGAAAGCGTTTCGAGTCCCTGCAGGAAAAGGAACGCATGGAAAGGCGAAAGGGTGGCGCCTGTGTCACGGAGAAGAATGGCTCTTATATATGTGACAAACGCCGCCGGAGCGCAGGCATCGGCAAAGGATACGCCGTGATAGCTCGGATTGGGCTCGGATATCCACGGATATTTTCCGGAAGCCTTCCAGTCAAAGCTGCCGCCCTCGACTATAACCCCGCCTATCGCGGTGCCGTGTCCGCCGATGAATTTCGTCGCGCTGTGGATAACTATATCCGCGCCGTACTCAAACGGCCGCAAAAGATAAGGCGTTGCAAAGGTAGAGTCTATGACAAGGGGTATACCGTGCTTGTGAGCGATACCGGCAACAGCCTCGATATCTATGATATTGGAATTGGGATTTCCGAGCGACTCGATAAATATCGCCTTGGTCTTGTCGTTTATCGCAGCCTCAAACGCTCCCTCCTCATCGGGATCGACAAACGAGGTGGTTATGCCGTACTGCGGAAGGGTATGCTCAAAATAGTTGTAGGTGCCTCCGTAGAGCGTTTTTGCGGCAACTATATTTTCGCCCGCTTTTGCAAGCGCGAGAATTGTGTACGATATCGCCGCCGCGCCCGAAGCGAGGGCAAGAGCGCCGCTGCCGCCTTCAAGAGCGGCTATTCTTTCCTCAAAGGTTGCCTGTGTGGGGTTTGTAAGTCTGCCGTATATGTTTCCGGCGTCTCTGAGTCCGAAACGATCAGCCGCGTGCTTGGAATCGTTGAATACATACGATGTTGACGCGTAGATCGGAACGGCTCTTGCGCCGGTTGCCGAATCGGGGTTTTCCTGTCCTATATGAATTTGCTTTGTTTCAAATTTCCAATCTTTGTTTGACATAATTTTATTTCTCCTTTCAAAACAGGGCTTGGCATTTGTCTTATCGCTGCCCGGTAGTTCCTTAATTACAAATAACGTTTATCCCGGCAGTCACATTCGTTCTTTGGGTATAATATAATTCATGATCCGAACTCCTTATTATCAATATTTCCTATAGAGTTAGTATGATTATATTATAACATACTTTTCCTATTTGTCAAGTAGAAATTAAAAATTTCTCAAAGATTTTTGAAATTATCGTTTTTTTATTGATTTTTCAAGGAACACGAGTTTACGCAGTCCTTTCGGATACGGTGTAATTATATCATTATATGCGGTATACGTCAATGAAAATAATGTATTTTACCGGAAAATAAATAAAAAAACACCTCGGTTCAATTTTGCGATATTTCCTCAAGGCGTTTTTTTGCAAGCTCATAGCCCTGTTCTGCCGATTTTTTGTACAATTCCACCGCGTGTTCGTAACCGTCGGGAACTTCCGTTTCATAATATACCCCGAGTCTGAACAAAGCCCCGCCGTGACCTTGCTCTGCCGCTTTTTTATACATTTCCGTCGCGCACTCGTAATCGTAATGAACCCCGATTCCGAATTCGTAACATATTCCGAGCCGGCACTGAGCCGGAGCATAGCCCTGCTCCGCCGACATTTTGTATTGTCTTGCGGCTTTTCCCGGATTTTTACCCGTTCCGTATCCGTACTCATAGTGTACCCCGAGCTTGCATTGCGCCTCCGCGTGACCCTGCAGACTGTCCGAAAACCCATAGAATAGATACTTAAAAAAGATACGCTGAATTTTA
>JAFLUR010000008.1 GCA_022508725.1 Oscillospiraceae bacterium | reverse complement strand
AAGGCGGTCAAGATATACATATGCAATATTATGACGCAGACGGGCGAAACCGACGGATATTCCGTTTCCGATCATGTAGCCGCGATCGAGAAGCATACATATCCGGGCATAATCGATTTTGTTGTCGCAAACGACCAGCCCATTCCGGCATTTCTCGAGGAAAGGTATAGGCAGGACAGCTGTTATCCCATAAGGATCGACGAGGAAAATCTGAAAAACGGAACACGGCTTGTTCTCGGTCAGCTTGTGCTTATAGAGGACGAATACATACGCCATAATTTTTCGAGACTCGCAAGGCTTATTATGAGCATTTACAAATATAACGGCGGACAAAAAAAGACAAAAGCGGATAAAAGCAGATAACGGTGAGGGGGATAAAAGGTGTCTTTTTCGGAGGATATTAAAAAGCGGCTGTGCGGTATTGAAAACGACTGCCCGTTTTGCCCGGCGTCGGAGCTTGCGGGGATAATGGAATTCGCGGGACGGCGTGCGGGCGGGGAGATACGCGTCGTGACGGAAAACACGGGCACGGCGCAAAGGCTGCGGCTGCTTATAAAAGGTGTTTTCGGCTTTGATATTTCCTGCCGGTTCAATGAGAATAAAAATTCGCATACCTTTGTGGTGTCAAACGAAAATATGACCGAGAATATCATATCGGCGCTTTATTTGTTTACGGGCGCGGAAAAGGAGAAAAACGAGGAGGTGTCGCCGTTTGACTGCTGCAAGGGAGCGTACATACGGGGCGCGTTTTTGGGAGGCGGTTCGGTTTCCGACCCCAAAAAAAGGTATCATCTCGAATTTGACACAAAGAATAAATCGGCGGCGGAATATCTTTGCCGCGTGCTTGCGCTTGATGATATACCGGTGAAGGTGACGGTGCGAAAAAATCATTATATCACCTATACAAAGTCAAGCGAGGTGATAGCGGATATACTCGGCAGGATACACGCGTATACGGCGGTTATGGATTTTTACAACATATCGGCGGAAAAGGAGATACGCAACGATATAAACCGCCGTGTGAACTGCGAAACGGCGAATATGGATAAGACGGCAAGGGCGTCGGTAAAGCATATCGAAGCGATAGAGCGAATAAGGGACACGATAGGGCTTGAGACTCTCACGGAAACACTTTGGGAAACGGCGCGCGCACGCATGGAATATCCGGAGGAAAGCCTTGCCGAGCTTGCCGTCCGGCTGGGCGTGGGAAAATCGGGAGTAAATCACCGCCTTGCAAAGCTTATGGAAATGGCGGAGGATCTGAAATAACGGGAAAGGGGACTGTATGGAAAGCATAACGAATATAACGGTAAGATATGCGGAAACGGATATGATGGGGATAGTTCATCATTCAAGATATTATCCGTGGTTTGAGCAGGCGCGCACGGAGTTTATAAAAAGCGCGGGAATGTCGTATTCGCAAATGGAAAAAGACGGTATTCTGCTGCCGCTTGCCGAAACTCATGCAAAATATATCATTCCTTTGAAATACGAGGACGAGGTTAGGATTTTTACGACCATGACAAAGCTGGGCGTGGCGAGCTGCGAGTTCGGATACAGGGTATACCGCGGTGAGGAGCTGTGCACGACCGGAAGAACGGTTCATGCAATAACGAACGCCGATTTTAAGCCGTTCAATCTTAAAAAGGCTGACCGCGGCGTATGGGACAGGCTTAATTCTCTTGTGAGCGACAAAAACAGGAATATCCGAATATAGAATTTATTGCGGAGGATCCGGCGCGTTCGGAAAAGCGCCGGTTTTTCCGTAAATTATAAATTCCTTTGAAGGTGTTCCCGAAAAACCGTTTTATCCGCCCGCGGTAAAACGGCAGAGAGTATTTTTTATATGCGGGCGGAAAGGCTGTGTAATTTATGAATTTCAGAAAAGCGCAAAAAATCGACTTTAAATATTTGTGCGAATGTAAAAAGGACGCGTACCGCTTCCCCGAAGAATATCTTGAGGCATACGAATCGAATATGTTTTTTCCGGATAAATGTGTTGTGTGCGAGGAAAACGGAGGTATAAGCTCATATATACAGAGCTGCGATTACGGTATTGCGGTCGGCAGAAAGACGATTACGGTAAGATATATAAACGATGCGTATACAATTCCGTCCAAAAGACGTATGGGATATATGAAGGACGGAATAAAAAATATACTCGGCGCAATGAATGCGGAGAAGGTGCCGTTTGTGTTCTGCGTTCCGTTCGACCGCAGGATTTTCGATTCACTCGGCTTCCGTATCGTTTCGGATATAAAGGAATACCGCATTACCGCCGACGATATACCCGCGTACAAAATAAGCGGAGATGTGAAAATGATACGCAGACCGGACGAGAGTATGATAAACGGGATCTCATCGGTATACGAGTCGTATATGAAAAGAAAGGAAACGCCGAGATTTTACGCTTTGAGAGCAAATATACATCAGTACAAAATGATAGATAATTTTACCGAAAATTACGGAGGCGGTTTTGCGGCGTTTTACGACCCCGCGGGTGAGCTTTCCGGGTATGTGATGTATATGATCGAGAACAAGCTCCTTAATGTGTATGAATATGCATATAAAGACGCGGCGGCGTACAAATCCGTGTTTGCGTTTTTGAAAAATCATAAATATCAGGCTGAAAAAATAATTATCAAGACATCGGCAGATGATGCGGCATATACGGATTTTTCGGGAGGGGAAACAAGACTTATACCCTTTGCGGCTGCGAGAGCAGCGAATATTGAGGAGGTACTGAGGCTGTTTGCCGACAGGCTTGACGGAATAAATATAAGGATATTCGATCCCATGATAGGCATGAACAGCGGAACCTGGTCTGTTTCCGCAGGCAGCGTAATGCCTACATCGGAGGAGTATGATTTTGAGACGGACGAGGGTACCTTTACGCAGATGTGTCTGGGATATATATCGGCGGAGGATGCCATGTATATGGGATATATGAAAAAGGCGACCGGGGACAGCGGCAAGGTCGCGGCTATGCGGGACGCGTTTAAAAAAGGCGATAATTATATAAATATGCTTCTTTAAATCGAAAGGAAAAACAGATGAATAATGATAAGGTGAACATACTCGGTGTTAATGTGGATATGCTGACGATAAAGGAAGCGGCGGAGCGGATATATTCCTTTCTCGGCGGGGATAAATGCCGCACGGTATTTACGCCCAATTCCGAGATAATAATGATGGGCTACAGGGACGATGAGTTTAGGGATATATTGAATTCGGCGTCGGTGCTTGCGGCGGACGGAATAGGCGTTGTGTACGCGTCGAGGATTTTGAAAAAGCCGCTTAAAGAACGCTGTGCCGGTTTTGATATTGCGGTGTCCCTGCTTGAGAAGCTCAACGGCTCGGGGTACGGACTTTTTCTGTTCGGAGGAAAGCCGGGCGTTGCCGAAAAGGCGCGGGAGGAGCTTTTAAAGGATTATCCGGACTTGAAAATATCGGGACTCAGAAACGGATATTTCGATGAGTCGGACGAGGGGGATATTGTGAAGCAAATAAATGAGTCGGGCGCGGATATTGTGTTTGTGTGTCTGGGCGCGCCGAAGCAGGAGAAGTGGATATACAGGCACAGGGACGAGCTTAAGGTCAAAGCGGCTCTCGGCATAGGCGGAAGTCTTGATGTTTTCGCAAAGAATGTCGAGCGGGCACCCGAATTTTTCTGCAAAGCCGGGCTTGAATGGTTTTACCGGCTTGTGAAGGAACCGTCAAGATTCAAAAGAATGACCGTTCTGCCGGTGTTCGGCATGACGGTGATATTTAAGGGAAAAAGATATAAGAAAACGGCGGACAGATGAACGGGTGTTCTCCCCCGCCCCGTCCGGAAGCGATAAAAACACTATGCCGGTTAAGACGAACGGCACGGTGTTTTTTTATTACCTTTAAACACCGGTGTTTTCCTTGAAAAATAAATAGGCTTTACAATGCCGATAACTTCCGGTAAATCAGTGTTTCCTTATATATATATCCGCGACTGTGCCCCAAATCATGGCTCATTTGATATTCCGACACACCTTTTTTCAATCTCAATTGAGTTATTCTGTTTCTTACAAAGTCCTCGTACATGATTTATCACCTCTTCTCGGAAACAAAAACAGCCGGACAGAATGTAATCTGTCCGGCCGGAATAATTATTCGTCGGTTTTATCTTCCGACGCCGGTGTTTCCTCCTCCGCGGTCGGTATCTCTACCGGCACCGCCTCCGGCATATCCGCAGCTGCGGCATCCGCAGCATCCGCTTCCGCTTGAATCAAAGCGCGTATGCTGAGGCTTATCTTCTTGTTTTCCCAGTTAATATCGGTAATTTTAACCGTTACCGTCTGACCTGTCTGCAAAACATCCTCCGGCTTGCCTATTCTTCTGTCGGCAATTTGAGAAATATGGATAAGACCGTCCACGCCCGGGAGTATTTCGGCAAACGCGCCGAAAGGCATCATGCGTACGATCTTGACATCGATAACGTCATTGATATTGTATTTGTTTTGTGCGATCACCCACGGATTGTCCTCCTGCTTTTTATAGCCGAGAGAAATTTTCTTTGTTTCCCTGTCCATATCCTTAATATAAACGGTAAGGACATCGCCCTCTTTAACGACCTCCGAGGGGTGCTTTATTTTATTCCAGCTGAGCTCGGAAATATGAACAAGACCGTCCACGCCGCCCAGATCGACAAAAGCGCCGAAATTTGTGATCGACTTAACCGCGCCCGTGTATTCCTTGCCCGCTTCCGCAGCGCTCCAGAAAGCCTCTTCTCTTGCTTTTCTTTCATCCTCCAGAACAGAACGCACCGAACCGATAACTCGTCTTTTGTTTTTATCGAAATCGATAATCCTGAGTCTTACATCGTTGTTTATAAGAGTCTGAAGGTCGGAAACGAATCTTTCCGATACCTGACGCGCGGGAACGAATATCGAGCTGCCGTTTGTTGCGACCATAACTCCGCCCTTTACAACGGTTGTGATCTTACCCTCAAGGATTGATTTCGCTTCGTAAGCTTCCTCGAGTTTTTTCCAGTTTTCCATAGCAGCAACCTTTTTTCTCGAAAGAACGACCTTGCCCTCGGCGTCGTTTACACCGACAACATAAACCTTGATGTCATCGCCCACTTTAACAAGATCTTCGGGCTTGGCGTTTGAATCGTCGGTAAGATTATCGAGAGTGATAATGCCGTCCGACTTGAATCCGAGATCGACAACAACTTCATTGCCCTTGATTTCGGCGACTTTTCCGGTCACAATGTCTCCTGTATTTAAAGTTTTCAGCGAGTGCTGTTCAAGCAATTCCGCAAACTGCTCTTCCTGTGAATTCATTTTTTCTTCCATCTTCGTGTAAACCTCCTCGATAATACAGCGAGGCGTTGACGCTCCTGCCGTAATACCTATCTTTTTATTTTTATATATTACATTCTGAGGCATATCCTCAAAAGTTTCAATAGAAAATGTCTGCGGACAGTTCTTTGCGGAGATTTCGTATAATTTCCGTGTGTTTGAGCTGTGTTTTCCGCCGACCACGATCATAATATCGGACTCGGACGAGAGCTTTTGCGCCTCGGTCTGACGCTCCTTTGTCGCATTGCAGATCGTATCGAAAACAAGTGCGGACGGTTCCGCCCTTTTTATATATTCAACCGCCTTTACGAATTTTTCGCGGTTTATCGTAGTCTGTGCCACTATGCAGATCTTTTTGCCCGAAAGATTTTTTATATAGGGGACATCGTCCGGGTCGTACAGAATGACAGCATTGTATTCGCAGTGACCGTTTATTCCCTTTACCTCCGGATGTTCTTTATCGCCCACAATGACTATCGTATAGCCTTGTCTGTAATGCTCGCCGGCTATTTTGTGGATTTTGGCGACAAACGGACAGGTAAGATCTATAATATCGATATTGTTTTTTTCAAGTCCGGCGATTACATCGCTGCCCACGCCGTGCGTGCGTATTACCGCGGCGGTGTCCTTCGGGAAATCCTCCGGAGAGTGATAAACCCGTACCCCCCTTTCGGCAAGATCGGCAATGACTTGTTTATTATGGATAAGCTCGCCGAGAGTTGCCGTTTTTTTATTCTCCGCAAGCCTGTATACTTCATCGACGGCGCGTTTTACGCCATAGCAAAACCCTGCCGTTTCCGCAATTTTTATACTCAATGTCAATCACCCTTATTCAGTCGCTTTTTAAAGACCACATGGTTTTGTAAATTTCCGCGCTTACCTCGGCAAGCTGTTCGGGGGCGGTCTTTTTGCCGTAGTATTCTTTAAAATACATCGGCGCGCCGTATGTAACGGTGATTTTTGAAAGCCATTTGTATTCCCCCTCGATGAATACGGGGACAACGGGTACTTCGGCTCTTATCGCAAAAAGGGCAAGTCCCTCTTTTATGCGCGCAAGAGGCTTTCCGGTGTGATTTCTTGTGCCCTCGGGAAATATAAGCATAGCGCGTTCTTGGGATAATATCGTGAGAGCCGCTTTTACGGCGCCTATATCGCCTTTTCCCCTTTTTATCGGGAATGCACCGAGAGATGAAATAAGTCCGGCGAAAACCGGATTTTTAAACAGCTCGGACTTTGCCATGAAAGTCAAACGCCTCGGGCATGACGCCCCCGCAACGGGTACATCCCAATTCGAACGGTGATTTACCGCGATGATGACACCGCCGCCTGAGGGAACGTTTTCGGCACCGTATACCTTTATTCTGAACGCAAAAAGCAAAAAAAATTTAACCAACCGGCAACATATTTTATAAAACATGATCAAGCTCTCCGGTTTTTTCAAGTATTATCTTTTTTACCGCCGCGACCGACTCTTCGAAATTCATATCGCTTGTATCGAGTAAAACCGCATCCTCCGCACGGCGCAAAGGCGCGAATTCGCGTTCGGAATCCTGCTTGTCGCGCAGGCGTATATCCTCCTCCACCGATTTGATATCGCCGTCGGTGCCCCGCTCACGCATCTGCCTGAGTCTGCGCGCGGCGCGTTCCTCGACCGATGCGGTAAGATAAATTTTGACCTGCGCATCGGGCAGAACATGGGTGGCAATGTCTCTGCCGTCCATAATAACGTTTGCTCCCGCCGCAAGACTGCGCTGGAGCGCAACGAGTTTAAGACGGACTTCGGGGATCACCGCGACGTCGGACGAGCCTTTTGTCGCGTCGGCTTCGCGAATTCTTTCGGAAACATCATTTCCGTTAAGAAAGATATGCTGAGTCCCGTCTTTGTATTTTATATCCACATTGATATTATCGAGTGAATTTATAAGCAAATTTCTTTGATTTTTGATATCGATACCCGATTCTATCGCGTATACCGCTATGCTGCGGTACATTGCGCCGGTATCGATATATATATATCCGAGCTCCTCGGCAAGGCTTTTTGCGATACTGCTCTTTCCCGCGCCCGCGGGGCCGTCCAAAGCGACATTTATATATTCCATACGATCGTACTCCTTAAATATGGTTCCCGATAAAAAATCAGCCGGCAAGGTCGGGTCTTAAAGCGACCGCGCCCTTCAAATAAACGTGCTTTATTTCGGCAAGCGATTTATCGGTATTTAGGGTAAGCATGACGCGTATGCATTTTTCAAGCGCACCGTCAACGGGTATTTCGCTCATGCACATGAGCGGAACATCGGAAAAGCCGAGATCTCTTGCCGCACGCGCCGGAAATACGGCGTTCAGGTCGGGTGTGAGAGTGAATATGATACTGACCATATCTTCCTTTGCCGCGTTGTTGTCCGAAATGATTTTTTCAAGCAGTGTTTTGACGGCGTCCAAAATTTCATCCTTGTCGTTGTTTTCCACCGTTACGGCGCCTCTTATTGCTCTTACCATTAAAGAATTCTCCTTAAAAATACATTAATATACATAACAAATATATATACCTATTATCCATTATACCTCTGTTTTGAAGTTATGTCAAGTAAAACTGTATTTAAAATTCAGAGATTTTAAAAAAAATCTGTTTGGGTGTATTGACAAAGAAAAATCCGGGTAGTATAATTAGTTAGAAAACTAAATAAGGAAGGAGGTTCGGGGACGCTCTTATATAGGGCGTTTCCCGGGGTGAATATGGATTCGGATGATAAAACGTTGTTTATGCATATAAATCATCTTTCGAGAATGTTTCACAATTCCATGCGCGCGGAGTGCGAAAAGCTGGGGATATCGAAAAGCTACCATCCGGTTTTGTTCAACCTGAGCCGCTGCGACGGGCTTTTGCAGCATGATCTGGTGCGGCTTACCGGACTCAAGGCTCCGACGGTGAGCGTTACTCTGCAAAAGATGGAAACGGAGGGGCTTATTACGCGCGGAAGCGATGAGAACGATGAAAGATGTATGAGGATATGCATTACCGAAAAGGGAAGACTTACCGAAAATAAGATAAAAAATGCCGCGGCGGGCGTCGAGAGCGCCATGACCGGCTGCCTTGACGAGGAGCAGACGGAAATGTTGAGGGAATTGCTGAGACTGCTGTCGGACGGTCAGCCCCGGCAGTAAAAATTATATTTTCGTTTTTTTGTTTTTTTATGAAATAATTCCGGCAAAATAATTCTGTATGAAAGGATCGGTAAACATATGATTATCAAATACCTGAAAAAATATTGGGTTTTCGCGCTGCTGTCGCCTTTGTTCATGATAGGCGAGGTAACGGTGGACCTTATGCAGCCGAAGCTGATGTCCAAGATAGTGGATTACGGTGTTCTCGGCGGAGATATGAATGTAGTCGCCGCGACGGGGATACAAATGCTTATTCTTGTTCTTCTGGGCACGATAGCGGGTTCATCGAGCGGCGCGGCGGCGTCGGTCGCCTGCATGAGCTTCAGCAACGACCTGAGAAAGGATGTGTTTGACAAAATAATGCATCTGTCGTTTGAGCAGACCGATAAATTTACAACGGGCTCGCTTGTCACAAGACTGAGCAATGACATAACGGCGGTGCAGGAGCTTGTCAACGTGCTTATAAGAATGATATTCCGTTCGGGAGTAATGTTTATCGGCGGAATTGTCATGACGCTTATGATAAATATCAAATTTGCGTTTATACTTATTATAATACTTCCCGTTCAGCTTCTTATCATATACACATTTTTAAACCGCGCGGCGCCGCTTTTTTCCAAGGTTCAGGAAAAGCTGGATAAGGTCAACTCGGTCGTTCAGGAGAATGTGTCCGGTATGCGCGTAATAAAGGCGTATGTGAGAGAGGATTACGAGATAAACCGTTTTGACGCGGCAAACGGGGATCTGATGAGTACAAACCTGCGTGTTCAGAAGCTGCTGGCATCTCTTATGCCGGTTATGACGTTTATAATGAACGCGGCGGTCATCGCCATAATATACACCGGCGGAGTCAATGTGCGCGCGGGAAGTATGCAGGTCGGCGATATAATGGCATCGGTTACTTATATAACAATGATACTTATGTCGATGATGATGGTGGGAATGGTGTTTCAGACGGTGACGCGCGCGAGGGCGTCCATGAAAAGACTCAACGAGGTGCTGTATTCCGCTCCGGCGGTTGCGGGAGAGGATACGCCGGATAAGGAAGAGAAAAAAGGCTCGGTGGTATTCGAGAACGTGTCCTTTTCATATCCGCAGGGAAGCGGCGAAACCACGCTGCACGATATAAACCTTAGGATAAATCCGGGCGAGACGGTCGCGATACTCGGCGCAACGGGCTCGGGAAAATCGTCGCTTGTAAATCTTATCCCCCGTTTTTACGACGTGACAGAAGGGAATGTGTATGTTGACGGAAAGAACGTCAAGGATTACGACCCGCTCACGCTCAGAAAAAAGCTCGGTGTGGTTTTGCAGAAAAGCGAGCTTTTCGCCGGCACCGTATCGGAGAATATACGCTGGGGCAAGGAGGACGCGTCTTTCGAGGAAGTGGAGCAGGCGGCGAGATTTGCGCAGGCGGAGGAATTTATTTTGAAATTCAATAATAAATATGATACAATGATAGAGGAAAAGGGCGCGTCGCTTTCGGGAGGACAGAAACAGCGTATTTCCATAGCGAGAGCCGTTATAAAGAAACCGGAGATACTCATTCTCGACGATTCGACCTCGGCGCTCGATTTAAGTACCGAGGCAAGGCTTCAAAAATCGGTGCGCGAAAATCTTCCCGATACCACCGTTATAATGATAGCGCAGAGAGTCGCGAGCGTTATGAGGGCGGATAAGATAATCGTGCTTGAGGACGGAACGATAGCCGCCGAGGGCACGCATGACGAGCTTATGAAAACAAGCGGCGTTTACAGGGATATTTACGATTCTCAGCTGAAAAAGGAGGTTGTTTGATATGGCGGCAAAAAACGATAATGCGCCCAATCCCGCAATGAATTTCAGAAAAGGACCTCCGGGACAGAGAATGGCGATGCCTGTGGAAAAGCCCAAAAATATGCGCCGCACATTAAAGCGTCTCATAAGCTATATAGGCAGAAGCAGAAGCATTTTCTTCGTGCTTATGGCGACAATGACGGCAATAACGGCTTGTTCGCTCATATCCCCGTCATTGCAGGGATTTGCGATAGACGCGATAACGATAACGGAGGGACATCTCCAAATAGAATTCGACAAATTCCTGAAAATGCTGACTCTTCTCGGCGTAAGCTACGCGCTTACCTCGGTCCTGACCTATTCGCAGGTGCTGCTTTCGGCGAAATTGTCGCAGACAACGGTGTATACGATGAGAAACGACCTGTTTTCCAAAATGGTGCGTCTGCCGATAAAATATACCGACACCCACCAGCACGGCGATATAATGAGCCGCATGACAAACGACGTCGAGAACATTTCAAATACCGTTTCACAGTCGATAGGCTCTCTTCTTTCGAGCGGACTCACCGTTACGGGAACGGTGATAATCATGCTTATAAGGAGTCCGATACTCACGCTTGTAAGCATGACGAGCATAGCGCTCACGCTTATCGCGACAAATATAATGTCAAAATATATGCGGAAATATTTTAAACGGCAGCAGGTCATACTCGGCAGGGTGAACGGTCATGCGGAGGAGAATATTACGGGCTACAAAACGGTCGCGGCGTTCTCAAAGGAGGATAAGGCGTGCATGGAATTCCGCAGGCTGAGCGATGAGCTGAGGATATGCGGAATAAAAGCGGCGACCTTGGGCGGATGCATGGGACCTATCATGAATACGATAGGCAATATCGGATTTCTGCTTATCGCCGCTGCGGGCGGAGCGCTTGCTCTGCGGGGCGCCATCTCGGTCGGAACGATACAGACCTTTATAATATACGCAAAGCAGTTTTCGCGTCCGATAAGCGAGATAGCCAATCAGTTCGCGCAGATACAGACGGCTGTGGCGGGCGCGGAGCGTGTTTTTGAGATAATGGACGAAAATCCGGAAAAGGACGAGGGAACGGCAGGAAATATCGATGTAAAGGGCGCGATAAGCTTTGAGAATATAACGTTTTCATATAAAGAGGGCGAGCCGGTGCTGCGGGACTTTAATCTTGAAATAAAGCCGGGCGAAAAGGTTGCTCTTGTGGGCGCGACCGGCTCGGGAAAAACCACGGTGGTAAATCTTCTGACGAGATTTTACGATACCGACGGCGGCAGTATCAAGATAGACGGCGTGGATATAAACGATATAAAAAAGGATGAGCTGCGGAAAAACATCGCGATAGTTTTGCAGGACACCGTTCTTTTTTCGGACAGCATACGCAGCAATATCCTCTACGGCAGACTCGATGCGGAAGAGTCTGAGGTGAAAAGGGCGGCGCAGGTGTCGAACGCTCATTCGTTCATATGCCGTCTGCCGGAGGGGTATGATACCGTTCTTACGGAGGGCGGCGGAAACCTGAGTCAGGGCGAGCGTCAGCTTTTGTCGATAACAAGAGCGGTTCTTGCGGATCCGAAAATACTTATACTTGACGAGGCAACCTCAAGCGTTGACACAAGGACGGAGCTGCATATACAAAAGGCGATGATCGCGCTTATGAAGAACAGAACGAGCATAATAATAGCGCACAGACTTTCAACGATACAGGACGCGGATATAATAGTCGTGCTTGACGGCGGAAGAATAAAGGAGGCGGGAAGCCACGACGAATTGATAGAAAAGCGCGGCAGCTATTATAATCTGTATAAAAGTCAGTTTGCGGGGAATGCGACATAAATAACGGGAGTTTATTTTAAATCGGGGGATTGATTATGACATATAACGAGCTTCGCGAAAAATATAAAAATTTCTTTTTTATCGGCTACGACATCCGGAAGGAAAAGGATAAAATATATGTGAGGTATGAATTTGAAACGGAGGGGCTTGCCGAATTTGCGCCGGAATGGACCTTTGTATGCGGGGAGGACTTCGATCCCCGCGACAAGACGCTTGACGCGCTTGTGTTTTCTCTCGGCATGGTGGAGCTTATCAGCTATTGGAAGATAACCTGTCCGCCCAATGTGTATATAAAATGCGGATATCTTGACGAATATCAGAAATCATGGTGGAAAAAACAGTACTTCTCGGGACTGGGCGAATTTTTTTACACAAACGGCATAAACGATGCGGATATCGATGATTTTATGAATATTATCCCGGAGGGAGGCAAGCACGACAGGTGCGACGCTCCGCAAAAAGGTGCGGGCGTGCTTATCCCGATAGGCGGCGGAAAGGATTCGGCGGTAACGATCGAGCTTTTAAAGGATGTGACCCCGCGCGGCTGCTATATCATAAATCCGCGCGGCGCGACCGTCGGGACGGCGGAGGCGGCGGGATTTGACGAAAAGGAGATTATCGCGGTGTCGAGAACGCTCGATAAAAATATGCTTGCGCTCAATAAAGAGGGGATATATCTTAACGGTCATACTCCCTTTTCGGCGATAGTCGCGTTTTCCTCGGTAATCGAGGCGTATCTGGGCGGATACGAATATGTCGCGCTGTCGAATGAGGCGAGTGCGAACGAAAGCACGGTTTCGGGCAGCGATGTAAATCATCAGTATTCGAAAAGCTTTGATTTTGAAAAGGATTTTTGCGAATACGAGTCGAAATATATAAACAGCGGAGTAAGGTATTTTTCCATGCTCAGGGCATGGAGCGAATATGAAATAGCGGAATATTTTTCGCGCCTGAAGCGGTATCATAAGGTATTCAGGAGCTGCAACGCGGGCAGCAGGGAGGATAAATGGTGCTGCAATTGTCCGAAATGCCTGTTTGTGTATCTGATACTTTCGCCTTTTCTTTCACCGGGAGAGCTTGAGGAAATATTCGGAGAGAATCTTGCGGATAAAGAGGAGCTTTCGGGCGATTTCAAAAAGCTTATCGGAGAAGTGCCGGAAAAGCCGTTCGAATGTGTGGGCAGCCGCGACGAGGTGAACACGGCGGTATGCGCCGCGCTTGAAAGGTACGGGGACGGCGATAAACTTCCCGTATTGTTCGAATACTACAAAAAAACGCCGTTTTACGAACAATACAGGGGACGGAAAAATCCGTACACCGATTATTTCAACGAGGAAAACCTTATTCCGGATATTTTTAGGGAAAAACTCAGGAAACACCGGTTTAAAGGTAATTCACCGGGAGGAGAGCGGTAAATGCAAAGGCTTTGGGATAACATAAAGGAAAAAACGTCGGGGAAAAACACGCTTATTCTCGGATTCGGGAGAGAGGGGCGGTCTACGCTGCGTATTCTTGAAAAATACGGCGGCTGCCGGAGTATCGCGATCTCGGATATAAACGAGGTGCGGACGGAGTATGAGTCGATATGCGGAAAGGATTATCAAAAAGGTCTTGACCGGTTCGATCTGATAATAAAAAGTCCGGGGATAGTGCTTGAGGACGAAAGCATTATTCCCAAGATAACCTCACAGTCGCAGCTTTTTCTTGAGGCGATGCGCGATGATGTGACGGCGATAACCGGAACGAAGGGCAAAAGCACGACCGCCACCCTTTTGTATCATATACTCAAAGGAAAATATAAGGCGGCTCTTATGGGAAATATCGGAATAGCGGCGTTTGACGCGGCGGAAAGCGCGGAGGAGGGCAGTATTTTCGTTTACGAAATGTCCTCGCATCAGCTCGAATACACCACGGTATCTCCCAAAAGAGCGGTATATATAAATCTTTATCCGGAGCATCTCGATCATTACGGGAGCTTTGAGAAGTACAAAGCCGCAAAGGAGAATATATACCGTTATCAAAAGGAGGGCGATATTTTGTGGTGCGAAAAATCGCTTGTTCCGTCCGTGCACCGCGGCGATGCGGTGAGCGTGTCGGCGTCGGGCGGCGCGGATATTGTTATTTGCGGACGCAGTATTCATTCGCCCATGGGTGATATAACGATAAACGCGAACGATACCGTTCTTGTGGGCGGTCATAATTTGTATAACATAGGGATAGTCTATGATATATGCCGGCGTATGGGTATCGGAAACGACGAATTCAAGGAACGCCTGAAAAGCTACAAGCCTCTTCCGCACAGACTGCAGTATGTGGGAACGGTAAACGGCGCGCGCTTTTTCGACGATTCGATATCCACGATATGCGAAACGGCGGTGCAGGCGCTTTTAAGCATAGACAACGTCGGGACGGTGCTTATCGGCGGAATGGACAGGGGCATCGATTATTCGCCGCTGTGCGAATATCTGATAAAAAATCCGCCGGAGAACATCATTCTCATGTACGATACCGGAAAGAGGATATACGATATGATAAACGGAAAAGCCGCGGCGAACATAATAAAGGTGAAGGACCTTGAAGAGGCGGTGATACGGGCGCTTGAGCTTACCCCGCCCGGAAAATCATGCGTGATGTCGCCCGCCGCCGCAAGCTACGGCTTTTTCAAGAATTTCGAGGAGCGCGGAGAAAAATTCTGCGAATATTTGAAGAAATATTCGGGCGGGAAATAAGCGCGTCGTTTCCCCGAAAATCGGATAAACAAAATAAAACTCCCCGCCTCAAAACGGGGAGCTTTGTTTTGTGTTCATACTTCCATTATAATGGGAAGTATCATGGGATTTCGTTTGGTTTTTTCATATATATAATGCGCGATGCTGTTTTTGAGCGAATTTTTCATGGTGGTCCAGTCCGCGTTCTTTCCGGAGTTGCATTTTTCGAGAGAATCTCTTGCAATATCCCTTACCGAGTCTATGAGTCCCTCCGATTCTCTCACATACACAAATCCGCGCGATATTATATCGGGACCGGAAAGTATTTTATGAGTGGAGGAGGATATATTCACAACGACTATTATAAGTCCGTCCTCCGCAAGATGCTTTCTGTCGCGCAGCACGATATTTCCGACGTCGCCCACGCCCAGACCGTCCACAAGTATCTTTCCGGCGGGAACGTTTCCGGTTATTTTGGTATTTTTTTCGTCAAGCTCGAGTACGTTTCCGTTTTCGAGGACAAATGTGTTCTTTTCGTCAATGCCCATAAGCTCCGCAAGCTTAGCGTGCTGTATCAGATGCCGTCTTTCACCGTGAACCGGAATAAAATATTTCGGCTTGGTGAGCGCAAGTATCATTTTTAATTCTTCCATGCAGGCGTGACCCGAAACGTGAACATCCGAAAGGGATTTGTAAATTACCGACGCGCCTATCCTGAAAAGCTCGTTTACCACGTTTGAGATGGCTTTTTCGTTGCCGGGGATAGGGGTCGCGGATATGATTATAAGGTCGTCCTTTGTAATTTCGACCTTGCGGTGATCGGAATACGCCATTCTGGTGAGAGCGCTCATGGGCTCGCCCTGACTTCCGGTCGTTACCAGCACGATCTGATTGGGGTTGTATTTTTTTATTGCGTCTATATTTATAAGAACACCCTCGGGTACGGTCATATATCCGAGCATGATCGCGACCTCGATTATCGTTTCCATGCTTCTGCCGGAAACGGCGACCTTACGCTTGTTTTTAACGGCGGCGTTTATTATCTGCTGAACGCGGTGAACGTTCGAGGCGAATGTCGCCACGATGATCCTTTTGTCCGCGTTATCCTTGAAAATCTGTTCGAATCTGTCGCCTACCGTATGCTCGCTCATGGAAAATCCGGGCCGCTCCACGTTCGTGCTGTCCGACATAAGCGCAAGAACGCCTTTTTTTCCGAGTTCGCCGAGTCTTGTAAGGTCTATCATATCGCCTATTATGGGAGTGGTGTCTATCTTGAAATCACCCATGTGCAGGATGGTTCCCGCGGGCGTGGTTATCGCGACCGCCACCGAATCCGCGATGGAGTGGTTTGTGCGTATGAATTCGACTTTTACGTCCTTTCCTATGTTTACCGAATCTCCCGCGCGTACCCGAACAAGCTTTGCCGACAAAAGCAGACCGTGCTCTTTCAGCTTGTGCTCCACAAGACCGAGAGTCATACGGGTGCCGTATACGGGAACGTTTATCTGCTTGAGAAGATAGGGTATTCCGCCGATATGGTCCTCATGTCCGTGAGTGATGAAAACCGCCCGCACCTTCGACGCGTTTTTTTCGAGATAGGATATGTCGTTGAGAACGAGATCGACGCCCGGCATATCGTCGTCGGGAAACGCCATGCCGCAGTCGATCAGGAATATATCGTTTCCGTATTCTATCACGGTAAGATTTTTGCCTATCTCATCGAGTCCGCCCAGCGGTATTATTCTTATTTTACTGTTTTTTCTTGCCAAAATCGTATCAATTCCTTTCCAAATTAAATTATGTAAAAAATCCGCACAAAAATATATAAATATTTAAAATTCCGATAATACGGAAAAAATCCCGGTCTCTTAAAAAAACCGACGTTGTTTTACTTGTTTTTATCGCCCGCGCCGAATGCCTCGACCGCGGCAAAATTATAAATCCGTACAAAATCCCATAATACAATTATAACATATTTTTTACATTCGTCAAGTGATATTTAATATTTTTAATATACGAAAAAAAAATAAAAAGCGTATCGATGTGATACGCTTTTAAATTGGAGCGGAAGACGAGATTCGAACTCGCGACGTTCACCTTGGCAAGGTGACGCTC
>JAFLUR010000079.1 GCA_022508725.1 Oscillospiraceae bacterium | reverse complement strand
AAAAACTATATTTACTTGTTTTCCATTTTTCTAAAACATGTACTTATATCATAAATTTATATAGACGGAGCAACATAAGGAAATACTGATTTATTCGGTGTTTCCGCGATACGAAAGGATGGAATGAGATGGTAATAATCACAAATGAGCAGGCGGGGCACAGAAAGGTGATTTTGAATTATCTTCCGCCGGCGATACGCAGACTGCTTTATGCGCTTGATATAACGCCGCTTGAGGAGGTAAGACTGAGACTGAAACAACCGATAACATTGCAGTTCGGAAAGGATATGTATTTTATTACGCCCAAGGGAGAGCTTACATATGATCATTATTCGGCGATAAAGGCCGAAAAAAGAGATATTGACGAAGCTCTCGAGCTTATTACTCAGTCGTCGGTATATGCGGCGGAGGAGGAGATAAGAAAGGGCTATATAACGATCCCCGGAGGAAACAGGGTCGGAATATGCGGAACAGCCGTTTCGGATAACGGAAAAATATCCTTTATAAAGGATATAAACGGACTTAATTACAGATTTGCAAGGGAAATAAAGGGTGTTTCCGATGAGATAATGAAATATATATGCAGGGACGGAGATGTAAAAAGCACAATTATTATATCGCCTCCGCAGTGCGGAAAAACCACACTGCTCAGGGATATTGCGAGAAATATTTCCGCTATGGGAATAAAGGTGGGAATTATAGATGAGAGAAGCGAGATCGCCGGTATAAACGGCGGTATGTCAAGCTATGATCTGGGATTTTTTACCGATGTGCTGGATGGCTGTCCAAAGGATGAAGGTATGATAATGATGCTCAGAAGTATGTCGCCTCAGGTTATTATAACGGATGAAATAGGCACGCAGGGAGATGTTATTGCACTTTTAAAGATGATAAACTCCGGCGTAAGGATTGTGACGTCGATACACGCCTCAAGCAGGGGGGAGCTTTTAAGAAGAGGGGATATGTCAAAGCTGACAGGATTTTTTGATTGTTTCATTACGCTCAGCAGACGGGAGGGTGTGGGTACGCTTGAGGAGGTATATGAGAGGGTATGATAAAGCTTACGGGAGCATTGTGCATTGTATTGTCAACGACTTGTATTGGATTTTACAGGGCGGATATTCTGAAAAAACGCACGGTGTATCTTAAAAATATAATTTCATCCCTGTGTATGCTTGAAAGTGAAATTTCCTTTTCGCAGAATATTTTACGGCGGGTATTTATACATATTGACGGTATGAGCGATACGGCGGGACTGTTTTTAAAGGCGGCGGAAAGAACGGAGGGGCAGGGAATAAGAGATGCATGGAAAAGCGCGGTCGATGATACAGCCAAAGAAATGTGCCTGAAAAGAAACGATATTGAGGTGTTGTATCTTTTCGGCGAAAATCTGGGAATGAGCGACAGAGAAAGTCAGATAAAAAATATAAGGCATACGGTGGATATGATGGGTCCTCTGCTTGATGAGGCGGAGGAGGATTATAAAAAAAACGGCAGACTGTGCCGCGGCGCGGGAATACTGTCCGGATTGTTTTTTGCGGTTATTCTGTACTGAAACGGCAGTAATTTCGATTTCTGTGCGGCAGGTAAAATAATTCCGGTAGTTTAAAATTGTCGGGAACATTTTACCGGGGATGTTTTGATCGGGTCATAATATACGGAGGAAGATATGAATGTGGATTTGATTTTTCAGATAGCGGGTATAGGAATAATAGTTGCGGTGCTTAATCAGCTGCTTGTTCGTTCCGGAAGAGAGGAGCAGGCGCTTCTCACTACGATAGCGGGATTGATAGTGGTGCTTTTTATAATAACGCAGCAGATAGGAGATCTGTTCGATACGGTAAAACAGATATTCGGTCTGTAGATGCGGCATATGACCGGTGAATGAAACCGGGTTGGATAAAGGAATGAGAGTATATGGATATTTTTATGATTTCCGCGGCGGCGTGTATAGGAACTGTTTTTGCGGTGCTTTTAAAAGGGACAAAGCCCGAATTATCTATAGGGATATGTATAATAACATGTCTTATACTTATATTTTCATGCGTGGACGGTATAAAGAGTGTATTTTCCGATTTCGCCGGTATTATTGAGATGAGCGGGATCGATATGAAATATTTTAATGTTGTGATAAAGGTCATAGGCATCGCGTACATAACACAGTTTGCCGCCGAAATATGCCGTGACAGCGGACAAGGCTCGATAGCTCTCAAAACCGAGCTTGCGGGAAAGGTATGTGTTCTTGTTTTAACAATGCCTATAATAAAAGGATTTCTGGAGCTGGTGATAAATGTTCTTAATTGGAGATAGAAACACGATATATGGCTTTGCAAAAGCTTTTACCGCAGTGTTGGCGGCAGCTTTGATATTTTTCGTTTCGGCGTATGTGTACGCATATGACGAAGAAGCGGCAGATCCGCTTGATTACAATATAAGCGAAAGTATCGATGAAATATTCGGCATGGGTTTTGATACGGATTTTAACAATAATGTGGAAAAATTCGGTACAGGCGGATTTTCATTTAATATAACCGCGCTTATAAACGATCTTGCGGAAGACTTTTTTTATGAAATATCAAGCAGCGGCGAATATCTTATTATGTTTATAATAATTGCGGCGTTTTCCTCGGTTTTGTCCGTAATGCAGAGCGCTGTCAAGAACCGGCAGACTGCCGACACGGCTTTTTTCGCCTGTTTTACCCTTATGTCGGGGATAGTGGTTCGTGTTATAACGCTTGCCATGGATTATGCGAGAGATGTAATAGAACAGATGACTGTTTTTATAACAAAGCTTTCTCCTCTGATGGCGGGTCTTATGGTCGCAAGCGGAAAAATATCCTCCGCATCGGTATTTCGTCCCGTGCTTTCCGCGGCGGTATACGTTATAAGCATTTTGTGCGAAAAATGCATAGTTCCGCTCATATGCTTCGGCGCGGTGCTTTCGATAGTGAATAATCTGGGCGGAAAAACGCAGATTTCGAATTTTACCGCGCTTATAAAGTCAACGACAAGGTGGATACTTACGGGAATACTTACAATATTTACGGGACTTACGGCAATATACGGATTTACCGCGCCGGGACTTGACGTACTCAGCGCAAAGACGGTAAAATTTGCTGTCGGAAGTCTTGTGCCGGTAGTCGGAGGCTTGCTTTCCGATGCGGTCGATACGGTAGTCGGAAGCTCTGTAATAATGAAAAACGCGGTGGGTACGGCGGGGGTTATTGCAATAGCCGGAATGTGCATCGTGCCTGTTATAAAAATCGCGGCGATCGTGTTTATGCTCAGATTATCCGCGGCGACAACAGAGCCGCTGAGTGATAAGCGTATAAGCGGCTTACTCAGCGACGGAGCGGATGTTATAAATATTATATTGGGAATGGTTATAACGGTTTCGGTTATGTTTATCATCAATATAAGCATAATGATAGCCGCAACGAACAGTGTGTGAGGCGGATATGAGAGAATACATAACGATAATAGCGGGCGCGGCGGTGCTGTCTGTTTTGGCGGATATTATATCGCCCGAAACATGGAAAAAGTATATAAAAATCGTGACCGGCATTGTGATTTCCTGTGTTATTATACAGCCTGCGGCGCAGATACGCAGCATCAATATATTTACCGGGTTTGAAGAGGACTTTGAGGCGGAGGAATACAATGCCGCCGAAAAGGTCGCGGATACGCTGTGCGTTAATATACAAAAGGATATAAAGGAGCGTATTTTTGAAAAGACCGGCATAAAAACGGAATGTGACGTCAAGCTGTCGATAAACGATGACGGTCTTATAGAAAGCGTGGATAAAATATACATATACGGAAATATCGGAGACGAAATGAGAAAAGAGCTTGCATACATATACGGTGTTGAAATATGGGAGGTCGTTATTTATGGAGAATGAGGACAAAGGAAAAAAATTTTTTAAAAATATGAATAACAGCATAATTTATTTAATACTAATAATTGGAGTAGTCCTTATGGTATTTGCCGGAGGGGAGGGGAAAAAAGCGAAGATACCGGAAAATAAGGAAACGGCGGCGGGAGATGATGAGGCAAGGCTTGAGGAAATTATAAGTGCTATAAGGGGTGTGGGCAGTGCGGAGGTAATGTTCACATATTATGAAACACCGGAGAAAAATATTGCATATGATATACGGGAAAGCGATAAAATGTCACATAACAGCAGCAATGACCGGACGATAAACAAACAGGCGGTTATTACCGACGGGAGTCCCATGATAATCAAGGAGGTATATCCGGAGGTCAAGGGGGTTATTGTGGCGGCGGAGGGTGCGTCCGACATTAATGTCAAAAAGGATATAAAAGAGGCTGTGCAGGCGGTTCTTGACGTTCCGGCTCACAGGGTATGTGTATATGAAAAAAAATAAAATCAACCGGAGGTATGAAAAAATGATGGTTTTAAAACGTAAGGAAATTGTAGCGGCGGCTTTGGTGGTATTGATCGGCGTGGCGGGTTATCTCAATTGGTCATATCAGGATACGATGCGCGTTTCCGATAACGATGTATATATGGAAACGGGGAAAAAGCTCGGTGAGGCGCGGTATGTAAACGCACCTGTCGATGAAACCGAAAAGCCGGAAAATACCGAGGCGCCGGAACGTGAGCAGACTCAGTCGTCGGCGGATTATTTCAATGATACCAAAATGCAGAAGGAAGCGGCAAGAAGCAAATCCATAGAAATATTAAAACAGACGGCGGAGAATGAGTCCTTTGACAAGGAAATAAGAGAGAAGGCTCAGAATAAGATACTGGAAACGGCGCAGTATGTCGAGAAAGAAACATCCATCGAGAATATCGCAAAGGCAAAGGGATATGAGAATATAGGCGTTTATTATGACGGAGAAACGGTCAATATTTCGGTGAAAAAGGCCGGATTTTCCGAGGAGGACGTTGTTAAGCTGCAGGAAATAGCCGTAAGTCAGCTGAATATTCCGGCAAAAAATCTTAAAATTGTCGAGGTGAAATAAGCTGCATACAGCATAAGGATGTTTTTAATTTTCACCGGAAAAAATTTTTTTGTTATTTTGTATAAAATAGTTGAATTTAACAGATATATTTGGTATAATGATAACATAAAATAAATATACATCACAGGAGGTCATAGTTATGGAAGAGAATAACAATGTAATCAATACAGAAAATGAAGAGGCCGGAAATATTTCGGCAGATGAAACGACCGCGATTGAAGAAAAACCGGAGGAGAAAAAAGAAGCATCGGAGTCCGGAAATTCCTGTAACTGCGGAGAAGACGAGAATATGGGCAATATTAAAATTGCCGTTGACGTTGTAACCACGATTGCCGGAATTGCAACGACCGAGATAGATGGAGTTGCAAGCATGTACGGAACCATTGCGGGAGGAATTGCCGAAATACTCGGAGCCAAGAAAAATCCGGGCAAGGGTGTTAAGGTGGAAATGAAAGAGGACACCGTTGTTGTTGATTTGTATGTGGTGGTTGAGTACGGAATAAGGATACCCGAGCTTGCATGGGAGATACAGGAAAATGTTAAGGAAAGTATCGAAACAATGACAGGTCTCGGTGTTGAAAAGGTCAATATCCATGTGGAAGGCGTAAGCTTTGAAAAGGATAAAGAAAAAAAGAAAAATGAAATTGCCGAGCTTGTAAACGAAAACGGCGAGGATTCGGAAATTACGGACTGAGAATAATAACGAAATAAAAAAGCTGTGCCGACGAATATGAAAATATTCGATCGGCGCGGCTTTTTTTATGCTGAGATATGAACCGCGGTTATTGTATAATTCAAGCTCCCGTAAATATATTTATTTTTTTCAACCCGTTTTTATCGGCTGAAACGATAATATCACCGTTTTTGTCGGTGCGGAGAACCATTTCGCTGCCGGTTTCCAGTCTTTGGGCAACTTTATCATCGGGGAAATTATATCGGTTGTTCCTGCCGCAGGATATAATGCTTACAAGCGGAGAGGTGTATTCGATAAAGCTTTCGTCCGAAGAGGTTGCCGAACCGTGATGACCTGCTTTGAGCAGATCGATATCTTTTATCTCCCCGAGAGAAAGCAGCTTTTTCTCCCCGTCGGCTGTCGTATCGCCCATAAAAAGCGCGTCGAAATTTCCGTATGAAAGCAATGTCACAAGAGAGGTATTGTTGAGATCATCGGAATTCATCAGTTCATTGTCGGGAAGAAGCATTTTCATCTTCAGTCCCGACGGATAATCCATACATAGTCCCTGTGAAGCGTATATAACATCACAGCCTGTTGAGGCGGCTGTATTTTCAAGCAGCAGGCGTAACTCATTATCCTCCTCACAGTCCGGCATGATGATGCGTTTTACATCAAAGGCGGTAAGCACGTCGATAATACCGTCGCAATGATCCTTGTGATAATGAGATACTATAACGGTATCGATGCGGCCGCCGCATTTTGAACGGATGTACGGAACAACGATCTGCTCGCCTACCTTGTAGTCCGAATAAACTTCGCTTCCTCCGCCGTCGATCAAAATTGTTTCTTTTCCCACAACATCGATAAGCGCGCTGTCACCCTGTCCGACATTTATAAAATGAATATTTACAGAGCCGTAGGAGGAGCAGAAACGAAATATTTCCATAAGAGTGAAAACAACAAAAAATGCGGTGAGTATCGTATATAATGCGCTGTTATTTTCATTTTCGAGTTTCATATAAAAAAGATATACCGCGATAACAAATGCCGTAACGGCTGTAACGGACGGTGCGGAAAGTATTATATTGTTATACGGGATAAGACATATCAGATCGGTGGTCTTGCGTATTATAAAAAGCGACGCAATTACGATCTGATAAAAAACGGGCGCCGTGCGGATCAGCGACAGTAGGAGTATTACCGCGGGCATAAAAAACAAAACGGTAAATATCAGGGGAGGGAAGATCAAGGAATATATCAATGTGTACAGTGAAAGATTGTTGTAATAATATGCCGAAAGAGGGATCAGTGTGGTTGTACATATCAGCCATGTCGAAACGGTTCTTCTCAGATGACGGTGTGATATGAATTTTTCAAGGAAACGCATGGTATGATTTTTGAAAAGATACAGCATTACACAGGAGTAAACGGATAATACGAAATTACCGTTGAAAAGAAGAAGCGGATTTATAAGCAGTATAATAAATATTGCCGCCGATGCCGCATCGGGGAAGTGCAGATAACCGTATCTGCGTGTATAAAGCAAAAATACCGCAAAGAAAATTCCCGAACGTATAAATGAGGAACTGCCGTGATTAATAATTATCAATGCAATAACGGCGGCGCATGATATGATTACCCTGTATTTCTTTGTTATCGACAGATTCAGGGATATAAGGTCCGCCAAAGATGCGGCAATAAATATGAAGAGATAAGGTGAATGAAGAAAACGTATCGCGCCCGAGACGCTAAGCTTATGTTTGAGGCTGCTGTTTATATTCCGGTAATCTCCGAAAAGAATGATATGAAGAAGCCCCGCATTGTTATCGCTGAAATAAAGATCGATGATTTTCAGTATATTGAATTTAAGCATATTGTATGCGTCATAAAGCGAGCGGGGGAGTTTGTTTGCTTTGACTATATGGAAATCGTCGTTTTCGGCAAAGATTTTATAGGATATTCCGTTTATTTTATTCTGTAGTCTGCCGTTATATCCCGAGGAATTCATCCGCTCATCGAATTCGCTCAAAAATCCCGACACCTTCACCGTAAGTCCGTATGCATATTCACCGGTAGTCGAAACCCGTATCTTATCGGATACGGCGAAGTAATCACCTTTATATTCCAATGTGTCGGTCAGAACGGTAAACGAGGAGATATTGCGTGAAGGATCATACTGCGGAGTTTCGCACATTCTGCCCGTTATTGTAACATATTCGCCTTTATAATTGTTCAGAGGAGAGAATACATCGTTGCAGGATATGTAACAGAGAGCACTTCCCGTAATAAATGACGCACATAATAAAATCAGAGAACCGGAAAGATGCTTTGAGGATATTTGTTTTATTATTGTAAGAAGAATTATAAAAATATTCAAAAATACAATTATGGAAAAATCAAGAATATAGGCGGAAATAATTCCCGAGATATACACGATAAGTGTGTATAATACAGGATTTTTCAACAGTCTCACCGCTTTCGCATAATTTTGTATGTATTATATCATATTTTTCCGTAATTTGCAATATTTTTTTTGAAAAAATTCGTACAAAACAACGGTATTATGCGATATTATATTATACGATTGAATTGACAAAAATAACGGACTTTGAGAAAATAACATTACATCAAGGATGATTCGTCAAATAAAAATGCGCGTTTTTTCGCAAAAACCGGACATTCGTGAGTCTGTGAAAAAACGCGCATTATCGCATTATCGCATTATATTGTAAGCGATAATATATGCGGCAGTTTGTAAATGATTTTATTCTATTATATAAGCGCTTACGATTTTACCGTAGTAAGCGGTATGAAGATCCGGACCCGCGGATTCGGGATAGAATTTTTCGCGGTCATTCTGCGATAATACGTTTATATCCTGTTTTTGAGTATACATAACCTTACATTCAAGGGTAAGAGGCAGCTCCTTTATTCCCGGAACGGAAATAATATCGGGTTCTTCGACCGTCAAATTAAGCTCGCCGAGCTTATCCGTATCCCGTCCCGATTTTGAGCCGCATACCTTTGTAATATTGCCGTCAATGTCCGATATCGGGATATTGATTGTAAATTCTCCGTTTTTATCAAGCAGCTGTTTTGAAAAACGGGAGTCGCGCACAAATGTTATAAAGATAGGCTCACCCCACTCAAATCCGAGCATTCCCCATGATACGGTCATGGAATTTACTTTGTTGTCCGCTTTTGTCGTAAGCAGGACACCCTTTTGAAGAGC
>JAFLUR010000078.1 GCA_022508725.1 Oscillospiraceae bacterium | reverse complement strand
ATATATTCAAATTCTTCATCGGTAAGACGCATATCCGCCGCGGCAACATCATGCTTGATATGCTCCGGTGAAGCCGGACTCAGCACGGCGCATATATTCATTTTATGACTCATAAGCCATGCAAGAGCCGCCTGCGCGACAGTGATGCCGCGATCATCGGATACGTCCTCAATGCGTTTCAAAAGCGCGATATTTTCGGGGCAATCATATTCAAAAGGCGCATTTTCTCAGAAAACATCTTTGAATCCCTTGCTGCCGTCGGATTTGAATTTCCCCGACAAAAATCCGCGGGCAAGGCTTGAATATGCGATTACCGGCATATTATTTTCAATATACATATCGCGTGCGGGTTTATTTTCATCTCCCGATATATCAACGCTTCCGCCCCATGGGTCAAAAACGCGTTTTGCCGCGCTGAAACACGGGCTCGATACCGAAAAGCCGTTCAAGTTATGCTTTTTGGCATAATCATTCGCCTCCGCAATACGGGTATGAGTCCAATTTGATGCGCCGAACGTCAATATCTTTCCCTGAATTTGCAATTCGTTAAGAGATTCGATAATATCCGATACCGGCTTGCTTTCATCATCGCGGTGGAGCAAATACAAATCTATATAGTCGGTGCCAAGCTCATTGAGAGAAGCTTCAACATCCGAAAACAGATCACGCGGAGTAACTCTTTTGCCGTTATTGTTGTGATGACATCCCTTTGTTATAATATTTACTTTATCGCGTATATTTCTTGAGCGTATCCGGTTGCCCAAAACACGCTCGCTCATACCGTATACGCGCGCCGTGTCAAATGTATTTATACCGTTGTCAAACGCCGCGTCGAGAATGCAGTCGGCGTTATTGCCGGATATCATGGTGTTAATTGCCGTTCCGAATATTAAACGCGATATCGGATTTTTTGTTCCGGGCAAATCTATGTATTTCATAATAACCTTTCTCCCATGTATTATTTATGTGAATTATATAACCACTATATCATATATTGCGGTGAAAAGCAAATAAAATATATTCGTACCGGTCTTAACCTATTCATAAAAAGCGCAATTCGATAATTGACGAATTGTAAGGATTATGGTATAATAAAACAAATAACAATGTATTTTTCGATAAGCAAACGGAGGACGTATAAAATGACCGGAAAAAATAACACCGATATTGGATTTGAAAAACAGATATGGGACGCCGCCTGTGTTTTGTGGGGGCATATTCCCGCTGCCGAATACAGAAAAGTAATCGTGGGTCTGATATTCCTGCGCTACATAGGGAGCGCATTTGAAAAACGCTACAATGAGCTTGCAGCCGAGGGCGACGGCTTTGAAAACGAGCCTGACGCTTATATGATGAAAAATATATTCTTTGTGCCGGAAAAAGCGCGCTGGTCGGTTGTGGCTGCTGCCGCGCATACTCCCGAAATCGGTATTGTTATTGACGATGCCATGAGTGCTATCGAGGAAGAAAACAAAACGCTTAAAAATGTTTTGCCGAAAAATTATGCGAGTCCGGATCTTGATAAGCGTGTACTCGGCGAAGTGGTTGATTTATTTACCAATAATATGGATATGACCGATACGGAGGACAGCAAGGATTTACTCGGTCGCACATACGAATACTGTATCGCTCAGTTTGCCGTTTATGAGGGAGTTAAGGGCGGTGAGTTCTACACTCCGTCAAGTATCGTTAAAACTATTGTTGCGATACTCAATCCCTTTGAAAATTGCCGCGTGTACGATCCTTGCTGCGGCAGCGGCGGAATGTTTGTGCAGAGTGCGAAGTTCATTCAGGCACACAGCGGAAACAGAGGTAATATTTCGGTTTACGGGCAGGAATCAAACGCCGATACATGGAAAATGGCTAAAATGAATATGGCTATCCGCGGTATTGACGCCGATTTCGGAGCTTATCACGCAGATACGTTTTTTAACGATCTGCACAAAACACTGAAAGCGGATTTTATTATGGCAAATCCGCCTTTCAATCTTTCCAATTGGGGCCGGGACAAGCTGAAAGACGATATGCGCTGGAAATACGGTATTCCTCCCGCAGGCAACGCCAATTATGCTTGGATTCAGCACATGATACATCACCTTGCTCCGAACGGAAAAATCGGTCTTGTGCTTGCAAACGGCGCGCTGTCCACGCAATCGAGCGGTGAGGGTGAAATCAGAAAGAATATAATTGAAGCGGATTTGATTGAGGGTATCGTTGCTATGCCGACGCAGCTTTTTTACAGCGTAACTATCCCCGTGACGCTTTGGTTTATCAGCAAAAACAAGAAGCAAAAAGGAAAAACGCTGTTTATTGATGCGCGGAAAATGGGGTACATGGTTGACCGGAAGCATCGTGATTTTACCGATGAAGATATTAAAAAACTTGCCGATACGTTCAGAGCGTTTCAAAACGGAGATTTCGAGGAAGTCAAGGGCTTCTGCGCTGCGGCGACAATCGAGGAGATAGCAAAGCAGGACTATATTTTGACTCCCGGGCGGTATATCGGCATTGAGGAGCAAGAGGACGACGGCGAGCCGTTTGACGAGAAAATGAAGCGGCTTACAGCGGAGCTTTCGGATATGTTCAAAAAATCGCATGAGCTGGAAAATGAAATTCGGGACAAATTGGGGGCGATTGGGTATGAAATATAATCTTGACAAAAGAGTTGAAGATGATATTATCAGAATTGCAAGAAAAAACAATATAAAAAAAGTAATTCTTTTCGGTTCGAGGGCGAGAGGAACCAATTCTGAAAGAAGTGACATTGACCTTGCCGTAAGCGGCGGAAATGCAGCGGATTTTTATTACGATGTTGAAGAAAAAACACATACTTTGCTTATGTTTGATGTTGTGGAGCTTGACAGGGGGATTTCCGAAGAATTACAGGCTGAAATAAACAGAGACGGAGTGATTTTATATGAAGAAATATGATAATTTCTGCAAGTCATTTGCAAATCTGAAAGAAGGTTCGATGCTTGAAGAACCCTACACAATTGTAGAACAGACCGGCATTGTCGGTCTGTTTGAAATCTGTTTTGAGCAGTCGTGGAAGCTTATGAAAGAAATACTCGAAAAACACGGCAGGTTTGAAGAAAAAATCGGTTCGCCAAGGGCTATTATCAAGATTGCCTATCAGTGCGGAATGATAAACAACTGTGAGAGTTGGATTGAACTTCTTGAATCACGAAATATTCTTGCTCATTCATACAGCGACGAACAGGCATTGTATGTTATAAGAAAGCTGAAATCCGATTATATTTCTTTGTTTGAAACACTTAAAAATGAAATCGACAGCCGTTGGCTTGATTCAAGTGATTTATAAACCGGGGGGGCGATTGGGGATGATGTCAGAATGGTACAAATGCACTATTGGTGAAATTACATCTATCAGTGCAGGTGGCGATAAGCCTAAAACATATTCAAATGTAAAATCAATAGAAACACCAATTCCTATTTTTTCAAATGGTCTGGAAAACAATGGTCTATATGGTTACACTGATAAAGCAAAAATTGAGGGAGATACAATTACAATTTCAGCAAGAGGCGTTAATATTGGAACTGTTTGTTATAGAGATAATCCTTTCCTGCCTATTGTAAGATTGTTATCATTAGTTCCCAATCGTAAAAAGGTGAATGCTCGTTATTTGTATTATGTGCTAAAGAATACTTCTTTAACAGGAACAGGTTCAGCACAACCTCAAATTACAGTACCAATGATTTCAAAACAGGAAGTTTGTATTCATAGTGATTTAGAAACACAAATGAAGATAGCTCGTTTATTATTTTCTTTTGATTATAAGATAGAGTTAAATACAGCAATAAATGAAAATTTAGAAAAGCAGGCGCAGACGATTTTCAAGTCTTGGTTTGTTGATTTTGAGCCGTTCGGTGGGGTTATGCCCGATGATTGGAAAATGGGAACATTTTCTGATATTATTGACTCAACACTTGGCGGCGATTGGGGAAAAGAAGAACCGACGGGTAATTATACAGAACAGGTTTATTGTATTCGTGGAGCTGATATTCCCGAGGTCAAAGTGGGGAATAAAGGGAAAATGCCAACACGATATATTTTACCAAAGAATTTCAAGTCGAAGAAACTTGTTCATGACGATATTGTAATTGAAATATCAGGTGGAAGTCCCACACAATCAACAGGGCGTGCTGCCGCTGTTTCTCAATCTCTTTTGGACAGATATGACAAAGGAATGGTTTGCACAAATTTTTGTCGTGCAATTAAGCCAATAGCGAGATATAGTAAATTTATTTATTATTATTGGCAGTACTTATATGATAGAAAAGTATTTTTTTCTTATGAAAACGGAACTACCGGAATAAAAAATCTTGACATATCCGGATTTATTGAAACAGAGCCTATTGTTATTCCGCCTGTTGGAATATTGGATAATTTCAATAAACTGTCTTCCATATACTTTTCAAAAATTTTTGCAACCGGTTTAGAAAATGAAAGACTTTCTAATGTGCGTGATACGCTTTTGCCAAAGTTGATGAACGGCGAAATTGATGTATCAAAAGTACAGATTCAGACTAATTGGTAATTTATATAAGAGAGGAAAAAGTAATGATGAGAGAATTATTTACTAAAATAAAAGAAAATCTCAAGCTGATTTTATATATCATGCTATTATTAGGGCTTTCTACATATGTTGTTATAAATTGGGATAAATGTATTTCGATGAGATTTTTTAAGTATTTCAATGGCAATAATATTTTATTTCTTGTTTGGCTTGCTATGCTTATTTTGCAATTTCATGATGTTGAGATAAAGGATTTTAAAGTACGAGTTAATGTTACTGATATGGAAAGAGCCTATAACAACGCTGATACAAATTTCTTGGAGAATAGGGAGAATAATACAATTAATGCTCAAGATTCGGAAGAAGAAAATGAGGGAGGGAATATATAGTGAACAGACAAATAAAACAATTAGCTATTAACGCGCTATTTAAAGTAATTAACTCTGCGCCGTCACCCAACTATATAGCTCAATCAGACGTATCCGATCGGGAATTTATTAATTGGATGAATTATGTGTTTCAAACTTTAGATATTACATTTAATTATACTGGAGCATATATCGTTATATCAACAAAAAATATGATAATGCAATTGGCTAATAATAACATACCTTATGGAAACCGTATTGATCAAATTAAAGGTCAACTTCACAGTCTGATTCAGATGATGTTACAATATTAATAGAGATGAGAGGATTTTTATGGATTTTAATTACACCGAAGCAAGCTACGAAAAAGCTGTCATACAGCTTTTTGAGGAAATGGGATATACGCACGCATACGGACCGGATATTTCCCGCGACTATAAAAATCCGCTGTACACGGACGAACTGACGGAGGCGCTTTACAGACTCAATCCCACGCTCCCCGACGACGCAATATCCGACGCTCTGTATAAACTGACAAACTTTGAAAACGGCGAGCTTGTGCAGAAAAACGCCGTATTTACGGATTATCTGCAAAACGGCATAGAGGTGCGCTATACCGAGAAGGGAGAAGAACATTCCGCTATATGCTATCTTGCGGATTATACCGATGTAAACAATAATTCCTTTGTTATTGCCAATCAATGGACTTTCGTTGAAAACGAGGAAAAACGCCCCGATATAATCCTGTTCGTAAACGGTTTGCCTGTGGTGCTTATGGAGCTGAAATCTCCGTCCCGTGAGGAGACGGACGCATCGGAAGCATATATGCAGATACGCAATTATATACACGCTATTCCTTCGATGTTCATTTACAATGCGATATGCGTTATGAGCGACCTATCCGAAAGCAGGGCGGGAACAATAACATCCGGCGAAGACCGATATATGGAGTGGAAAACAAAGGACGGCAGCTATGAAAATACCGGGTACGCTCAATTCGATACATTTTTTGAGGGTATATTCCGGAAAGAACGTCTGCTCGACATACTCAAAAATTTTATCCTATTTTCAAACGACGGACTCGACCGGTTTAAGATATTGGCGGGTTATCATCAGTATTTTGCTGTCCGCAAGGCTGTCGAATCGACAAAAAAGGCAACCACGACCGACGGCAAGGGCGGCGTGTTCTGGCATACGCAGGGCAGCGGAAAATCATTGTCTATGGTGTTTTACGCGCACCTTTTGCAATATGAGCTTGAAAGCCCCACTATCGTGGTAATTACCGACAGAAACGACCTTGACGATCAGCTGTACGGACAATTTGTAAAGTGCAGAGAATTCCTCCGGCAGGAACCTATTCAAGCGGAAAGCCGCGAACATCTGAAAAATCTTCTTGACGGCAGAAAGGCAAACGGTATCATTTTCACCACAATGCAGAAATTCGAGGAAAGGGGAGAGGCTCTTTCCGAAAGAAGAAATATTATCGTTATGGCTGATGAAGCGCACAGAGGGCAGTACGGTTTGACGGAAAAAATCAAAACGATAAAGACTGAGGACGGAGAGCTTGTCGCAAAAAAGGTTATCGGTACCGCCCGCATTATCCGCGATACGCTCCCCAACGCTACATATATCGGCTTTACCGGAACACCGATTTCCGCAGAGGACAGAAACACCCGAGAGGTTTTCGGAGATTATATCGATATTTACGATATGACACAGGCTGTCGAGGACGGCGCGACTCGTCCCGTTTATTACGAGAGCCGCGTAATGAAGTTAAAGCTTGACGAAAACACGCTTAACCGGATTGACGCGGAATATGATATGATGGCAATGAATGCCGACGCCGAGGTAATCGAGAAAAGCAAGCGCGAACTCGCACAAACGGAGGCTATACTCGGTCATGATGATACGATAAAATCGCTTGCGGATGATATTCTCGATCATTATGAGAATTACAGGGAAAACCTGCTGACGGGCAAGGCGATGATAGTCGCTTATTCAAGAACAATTGCCATGAAGATATACAAGCGTATTCTTGAGATTCGTCCGGGGTGGGAAGAAAAAGTCGGTATCGTAATGACCGCATCAAACAAAGACCCGGAGGAATGGCATGATATTATCGGAGGCAAGCGGCACAAGGAAGAGCTTGCGAAGAAATTCAAGGATAACGACAGTCCCATGAAAATTGCAATCGTTGTCGATATGTGGCTGACGGGCTTTGACGTCCCGTCCCTTGCGACAATGTATGTATACAAGCCGATGGCGGGATATAATCTTATGCAGGCTATTGCAAGGGTAAATCGTGTATTCCGCGACAAAGAGGGCGGACTTGTAGTCGATTATGTTGGCATTGCAAGCGCATTGAAGCAGGCTATGAATGATTACACCGTTCGCGATAAAAAGAATTACGGCGATACCGATATTGCAAGCGTCGCATATCCCAAATTCCGGGAGAAGCTGTCGATATGCCGCGATTTGCTTTACGAATACGATTATTCCGCGTTTTTCGGCGGCAGTGAGCTTACAATGGGCAGGACGATAACGGGAGCGGTCAATTTTTTAATGGATAGAAACAGGGAGAAAGACAGGGAAGATTATACGAAAGAGGCTTTGCTTTTAAAACAGGCGCTTTCTCTGTGCTCATCTGTCGCGGAACGCTCCGAGAGGGAAGAGGCGGCGTTCTTTGAGGCGGTGCGTGTACTTCTCATGCGGATTCTTCACAGCGGCGGTGAAAAAAAGCTGTCGCTCCCCGAAATAAATGCAAAAATCAACGAGCTTTTGAAACAGAGTATCAAAAGTGACGGTGTTATCAATCTTTTCTCGGACAAGGAACAGGATTTTTCGCTGTTCGATCCGAAATTTTTGGAAGAGATTTCACGGATGAAAGAAAAAAATCTCGCAGTAGAGCTGCTCAAACGCTTGATTGCCGAACAGGTGCATATATATAAACGCACAAACCTCGTAAAATCGGAAAAGTTCAGCGAAATAATGCAGAATATCATGAACCGCTATTTGAACGGTATGCTGACGAACGAGGAAGTTATTGAGGAGATGTTAAACCTTGCCAAGCAGATCCGTGAAGCCAAAGAAGCGGGAGAGGAACTCGGTCTGACCGCCGACGAGCTTGCTTTTTACGATGCGCTCACCAAACCGCAGGCTATCAAGGATTTTTATGAGAACGAGGAACTTATCGCAATAACCAAGGAGCTTGCGGATAAGCTTCGTAAAAATCGTACCATAGATTGGCAAAAGCGCGAAAGTGCAAGAGCCTCAATGCGTATGATGATACGCAAGCTGCTTAAGGATCATCGTTATCCGCCGGAGGGTATGGACGATGCCGTTACCACGGTTATGAATCAATGCGAACTGTGGGCGGATGCACAAAATGAAATATGATTGATCGGAAAAGATTACCGCAGCGGGGTTGCCGTATTATCATTCACGAATGCGGCAAGCTGCGATATTCGGAAAATTCCGTATCGATATCGGAGAAGAGAGTGCCGAAGAAACGGCTGTGCAGATTCTGTAGAAGAATTTTACTATGGAATTGACGGAAAGTTTTACAAAGGAAATAAGTTGGCGAACTTCAGAAAAGCGCAAATTCCGTTAAAAAAATATTTTGAGAAGAAAAAGGAAGATAATTCCGAGTTTCTGTTCACGGAGTGAAAGGGGAATCCTGTGACGTAATATATATTAAAAGTCAAAGGGGGAATACAATCGATAATCGGCTCAACAAAAGCAAAGTATTTTGATGGCACTGCATGCGCTCGTGAGATTAAATTGACGGCGAATGATATCGCTTATCCGGAAGAAGCGTATATACCGCACCGGACCGCAGGAGCTTTGACGGAAAATGATTAAATTGAGTAATAAAGCGGGAGGAATAAATATAATGAAAGTATTGATGATTAACGGCAGTCCTCGGGCAAACGGAAATACATATATCGCCTTGAGTGAGATGGAAAAGGTTTTTCATAAAGAAGGTATCGAAACGGAAATTCTGCAAATAGGAAGCAAAGATATCCGCGGCTGTATAGCCTGCAATTCGTGTAAGA
>JAFLUR010000077.1 GCA_022508725.1 Oscillospiraceae bacterium | reverse complement strand
TATATTTTTCGTTGAATACATATTTTTGGTCATTGTATTTATTGCTCGTGCAGAGCGGAACATCGGAGTCCCATACTGTGTGAGGTGTGTAATCTTCCGGTGGATTTTTGAAATATTCATCCGAACGGAGAAAATAGAAATGTGCAGCCATCAGTTTTCCGGGATAATTTCTTTCAAAACAGTCATCCCATGTAACATCGACATGATACCATTCATCATCGAGTTTAATCGCGTTCCATCCGTGATTCATTTCGTCCGACTCAACATACAGCGCATCAATGCCGCACATATGCATCAGCAGCGAATATGCCAGAGAATATCCCTGACATACGGCGGAGCCGTTTACAACAGCGCCGTACGCGCTGTATATGCTGTCGGGCGCATCTTCCGAAGCATAGTCGGTGTAGTATGTTATATGATCCACAAGATAATCATGCACCGAAAGAGCAATTTCCTCATCGGTCATTCCGTCGTATACCGTTTCCCAAAGAATTTTCCGGACGCTGTCATTGAACAGTTTGTCGCTGTCCTCATTGAATTCGGGATTATAAACGGGGGAAATGGATATTTCTTTCCTATCGGGATATACGGTGGAGGATAAGCTGTAGGAGGTTTTGACATAATACAGCTCGGGATGATCGGTTATTACCCGGTAGTAATAAGGCGCCATGGTCTTGTTGTCATTTCCGAACAGATGAAAATACTTTTCAATGCCGGGAATTTTCTCGGCTCTGTCTTTTAAAGCGGTGTATATCAAGTCATTGAATTCGGCAAGCTCCTCTTCCGGAATATCGTCGAGAAGCACGGCATTGTCCGGCAGTTCGGGAAGATGATACCCTTCCTGAGGAAGTCCGTAACCCGTCTTGTAAGAAGAATATGTATAATATTCCGATTTTTTATCGGTACCGGTCTGCGCATATGCGGAAACAGATACCATGCAGATTGACAGTGATAAAATAAAAGCAATAATTTTCATAAATATATACCTCAATTACGATTTCTTGAAAAACACCGGTTTGAAATTATAATTTAAGAAAAAATATACGCTTATGCTTTAGCGCAAACGCTTCGCGAATACACTGTTTTTCCGCAGTGCTGCCGAATTATTTTTTGATATTTGAGTTATACGGTGTTTCCCTAATATAATTATTTTAACATATTGACGATAAAAAATCAATAATTTATATAAAAATTTATGCAAAATTCATAGAAATAAAATATTTTTATACAATATGATATGCAGGGTTGATGACATTGATTTCCAAATCAATCTTGAATTCGGAATTTCCCGGTTTGGGCAAGCGGAAAAATTCAAGAGCTGTTTGGGGAGCAATATCAAATACGAAAAAATTTTCAATAAAAGAAAAACTCCCGAAAGTAGTATAAACCGTTTGTTTCGTGGAGTTTTTCTTTAACAGCTTATATCCGCGAACCCTTGCAGGCGGGATTTTATACGATCTGCAATTTACTTAATCATACTTTAAAATCGGAATTTCTGAAATATATTTGTGTAACAACATTAACTTCCGATTTTTTCTTTATTGCGGTGTCTTTAAGCAAACCTTTTATTGAAACCTCAATACCCAGGCAATCCTTAAATGTGGTTGTGCCGTCGGAGGGAAGAGGTTCGATGTAGATACTGTCTATATATTGCGATACCAATCCGTAATTCGAGTAAACGTCATCTTTAAAACCGAATGTATGAGCGGTATCATCGAACTTATAAAAAGTAAGTATTTCGCTCGGCGCGGCAAAATTATCGCCGTTTATCACCGCTCTGCGGATAACCATTTCACCGAGGGGAATTCTGCCCGTTTCATTTATCGCGTCATGTCCGGATGTGTCCTTGATCTCCATTATTTGCGATGCATCAAAGCAAGTGGTTCTCAGTTCGGCAAGAGCCAGCTCCGAATTTTGCTGAACGACGGATTTATTGGCAATATCCTTATTATTTACCACCGCAGTTACAAGCATTGAGCCAACGGCAAGCAGAACGATCGAAGTGAGCGCAATGCCGAGTACGACTTCAATAAGTGTAAAACCTTTATTGTTCCGCATAATTTACCCCCCCTCTATTCATAACGAATTTCATCGTAGTATGCCTGAACCTCGATACCCTTTAAAAAGGGAACGTTTTCCGCATGAGCAAGGCAAGCCTCGTTAAGCATGGAAATAGCCTCCCATTTGAATTTTGCCGGTTGAATAACTTTTTTGCCGCTGTCCTTAAGCTCTATGATAAAATCGATCGTTATATATCCGTTTTCCGTGAAATCCTTGATTGCTTTAGTGGTATTGCTTTCAAATCCCGGAAACTTTACCGAGATCGATTTAACCAGATCGTTGCCGAAAGAGTTATTGATCTCATCGCTCATTTTACTCATGGAGCCTTCCAGATCGGCAAGCATCGATGAGTTGCACAGACCGCCGGGAATGGGGGCTTTGCTTTCGCCGTTATACAGCTTTGCGGTCAGATGCTTTATATATTCATCTTTTGCGAATTGTTTCACCTTGGGAAGCCATACATTATTGCGGTAATCGGAGTAATCGTAACCGCAGTAATCGGGGGAGGCGGGATTAAATCTTGATTCCGACTCACGCGGCTTTCTTTTGTCATCGTCGGTGGCTATAATACTGTATACTGTGGTAGTGCCTTTGAAACAGTCTATTATACCCTTATCCTCCAATGTGTCTGTATATATTTCTGCATATTCGGGCAGCTCGGAGGGCGATGCGGTGGAAGACGGATCGCTTGGATCGCTCGGATTGTAATACAGAATATATGTAAATGTGGTATTAAGCATCTTTGTAAGATATGACTGTGTATATTCTATTGTTGAGGAGCTTATATAGGTTGTTTTTTCCGTTGTAAGGGTTTCGTATTTCATACCGAAATTATGTGTTACGGTCGAAATGGTTGCTGCGGTGATTATTCCGAGCATGGCAACGACCAGTATGGCGAGAACCAACGCGGAACCCTTATCGCTTTTTAAACGTTTCATAACTTCACATCCTTAATATTTTGAGATTATATACGCATATCGCCGTACGGTATAACGGTACGGCGATATTGCGACTGCGTTTTATTTTCCGGATTATCTCAGCTCATTGTTACATCACAGTTATTTTTGTTTCCCTCAAGTCTGATGTTATGACTGCTCGTCATATCGTTGAATACATACTTTGTGGGCGGCGAATATGAAAGCTGGTCGAAAATTATCTTGCTTTCACTTTTGGGCGTACCTGTAATTATGATCTTTAAAGCGGAAATCGTACTGTCATCCTTAAGGAAGCCGTAATCTCTCGCGGTGGTATCCACTTTAAAGATGTGCGATGTATTACTCAGCTCAAAATTACCGTCATTATCCTTAATTGTAAAGTACAGATCACCGAGATCGCCCGTCAGACTTATTTTTGAACCGTCACGCATCGTTACGGACGGATTTTCCGTATCCGAACCGTAATTGATTATAACGTCCGCATTGGGAAGAGGCGTTGACGTTGATGACGGATCGGTAGATTCTTCGGGTTCATCCGTAACATCGGGAGCCGTTGTCGGAGCAAATGTCGGGAATATGAATTTCGACGATCCCATCGTGTACGCGACAAGCGTTGCGAGAGGATTGCTTCCGGGCTTATTCGGCTCGTATACATCGACCTTAAACTGTATGTTAAGGTCTGTCTGACCGGGTATATCCATAACCTGATAAAGCTGCTGAGGAGTGCCTGTTGAACCGGGTTTTCCCGTTGCGCCCGGATTACCCGACGGCACAGGTGTGTTTCCGCCGTGGTTATTACCTGTAGGAGGTCTCATATTGATACCGAACCACGGGGGCTTCTCGGGTGAGAAGTCGGTAAGGTTAAGCAGTGAATCTGCGTCCTCATCAAGAGTGGAATTATATGTTCTTATATAATCATAGCTTAAATTCTGATAGAAGCCGAGACCGATGGGACTATCCAGCATTACCCTTAATTTGTAAGTCTGACCTTTAACGGAGTTTTGCACGCCGACCTTGTTAAAGTCAACATCGGAGCTGCTTGCGGGGATATAGCCTCCGTCGGCGCCTCTCAAATAATTGCCCTTGTAATCGACCTTTGCATAGAAATCGCTTCCGTCCTCATTGGTCATCCATGTTACTATACATTGATCGGTTCCCGTTTCCGGATCGTAGTAATCGGGATATGAGTCGCCGCCGATGTAGCTGAGGAATGCCGCTCCGTTGGAACCGTCTATACCGAAAGTCGTTTCTCGGTATGTAAGACCGCCCGTTACAAAGAAACCCATGTATGAGAAGATATCCTTTTGTATCGTCCACTTATTCTGCTGAATATCGATTGTTTCTATCTCGAAATAGTTTTGTCCCGGTTCGGTATGGAAGCTTACGTCACCCTTCTGGAAATACAGATAGCGCGCGAAAAGCTGGAAGTATATATCTTGTCCGTTGCTGCCCTGTTCCGTGGGGCGTATGAATATAAGCTTTTTGTTTCCGTTAAGACCGATTATGTTCTTGCTCTTGTTATAGAATTTCATAACGAGCCACGGACCTGTTTTTGTACCGCTTCCCTGAAATTCATGCGTGTGTATGTAAGAGCGGGAGTTGCTGATGGCGGTAGCGAAATTATTTGCGCCCCAGCTGTGATCTATTGCGTTATAGATGTCGGTTGTTTTGAACGAATCGCTCAGAGTGGTTTCTTTCCACCATTGGCTGTGTTCGATAACATCGAGATAATTCTGATACATATATTCTATTGTTTCGAATACATTATAATTGCAGCTGTAGCCTCTTTCGGTGTGATAGCAGTGTCCGGGAGGGCTGAAAAGCGTTTGCCTTATAAGATTTTTCAAGGTTGTATCGTTATACCCGTTGGACGGACCGAAGCTGCCGACGTTGTTCAACATCTCACAGCGGCTGATATGGTCGCGGTACTGTCCCATAATCTCTTTCATCAAATAAGCAAGATCATCGTAATCCAGCTGATTGAAACAGGGTTGAAGCCATTCATAGCGTTTATTGTCAATTCCGTATTTTGCAAGAAGAGCTTTTGCTTTGGGATCTTCAAAGTGATAGAAGCCTGCCGGATTTGATGCTGACTGCAATGATGTCATTTGATTATAATATTTGTCAAATTCGGTAAAAGATTCTATCGAGAAAATCTTATCAAAATCGAGATTTTCCTTCAATGTGACGGAATCGGCATTTCCGTACATAAGGATAAGACCTGTTTTGATCATATCGTACAAGTCGAAATCGCAGTAGTCGAATACCTCTATCTGAGCGTTGTAGTCGTCAAAATCCGGACCGACCTTCGTAAATCCCGCATCGCGGGGAGTCGGCATGGGAGCGGACGGAACTTCCGTAGCTCCGGGAGTGTCGGTTGAACCCGGATCATCGGTCGCCGATGTTATGGTATAATTGCTGTACTGAGCCTGCAGTGCGGTGGAGGCTTTTTCCGCATTTACCTTTATGTCGTATCCGTATTTATCGCTGTACTGCTGATTGAGACCGTCCAACGATGTAAGGACGTCGTCGCCGTCCTTTGATGCCCGTGCAAGCAGATCCTCCATAACCGCCTGCGCAATGGCATTTGCGTCAAGATGACGCTCCGATTTTTTCTGTCCCGATGTCGCGCCGACAAATATACCGTATGAGGATACCGATATAAGTCCCAGAATAGCGACAACGCACATGATTTCAATAAGGGTAAAACCCTTACTGCCGGAAATTTTTTTTGAAATACTTCGCATAAATAACATTCCACCTTTCTTAAGATTATTGCAAAGCAGCCAAGTGAAAAATAACACTTGGCTGCTTATAAGTTTTAAGTTGTTTTTCTTCAAAGAACGGCTTCAAAGATAACTTCCCAAAATCTTAAAACCCTATTGTAGCATACAAATACTATTTATATACAATAATCATAACAATTTTTTGTCTCGATGTCAATAGGTTTTTTAATATTAACCGTGAAAATTTTAAAGTTTAGCGGATTTTTCGTCCCCGACCGAACCGGTTGCTTCGGAATTCACCGTTTTATCCGCGTCGGGATTGATATTCTCTATGGGCATTTTAACCAGCGAGAAGTAGGATATTGTTATCGAGCCGGTATATCTCGGAACGCCTTTGTATTCCAACGTGGCGCGCGGATTGATCTGCGATCTGGTCGTCTGAGCGGACGGATATACGTTGCTGAAAAAGCTTTCCGTCTGAGACTGTTCCTCTTTGGCTTTCTGCGCGGCTTCTTCCTGTTCCTGCTGATATATTGCATTCAGCTTTGATATGTAGTTATCGGTGGAATTGCTGTAGCTTATGCTTGTAACGTAAATTTTGGGGTTTTCGGCATATATTTTGCTGAGGAAAGAAAGTATGCTCTGATATGTGGAGTCCTGGAATGCCACCGAAATATCAAGCTTTTGGATATTTGTGTTGGACTCCGCCATTATTTCATACACTTTGCTGCGTATCTCATCGTCCGAAAGACCGTCAAGGCTCTGTTTGAACGTTTCAAAGCTTGTCGTGAGCTCCGGCGGAACATCCGGAAGAGCTTCTTCTCTTCCCTGTTCGGGATTAAGAACTATGCTGCCCGAGGCTCCTTTGGCAGCGCCCGATTTACCGCTGTTTGTTTGACTTTCCGAAGTGCCTGCCGCAACGTCGTTTTTCGTATCCTTATTGACAAGGCACAGATAAGCCAATGCAAGCGATTCTGAAAGATCGGGGATGGCTTCGTTTTTTGCCGTAAGATCCTTTGCCGTCACAATATTCATCTGCTGAACATTTGTGAATGTTATATTTGTGTCGTAAAGCTTTGAATCCCTGATTTTGTCTTCAAGGTCGGTCATAATATCATGCTGTATCAATGTATTATGCCAGTCCTGCATTACTTTTGCCGTTTCTGCCTTGCAGGCGGTTACTTCTTTGCTTGTGTTTTCGATGGTAAGATCGAAATTTTTATACTTTGCCACTTCGCTTTGCTTATCGGCAAGAGTTGTTTTTATCGAATCTATCGACGAAAGCTGAGGTGTAAGCATCAAGAAGTAAAACGCAACGCACAGTGCGGCTATCGCAACAATACACAGCAGGACCTTTTCTTTCATGGATAATTGACTGTTTTGCATTATTGTAAGCTCCTTTCCGTATTATGTTTGGGGTGAATCGGACGGCTGCGGAGTTGACGCCGTGTTTTTATCGTTTTCCTTGTCCTCTTCTTCCGTTTCGTTTGCGAACGATTTGAAATCGGCGGTCATGACAAAGGTGTATCTGTCATAGGAAGAACCCGTTTTGCTTTGCGCTTTCTCGACCGTTTCTTTTGTTATGGACTTGACAAAGACATTTTCCAGACCCTCGATCTTTTCGCATTTTTCCGAGAATTTGGAGATGTTGTTTATGCTGAGCGACGAACCGTTAAAGCTGATGCTGCCGGCCTTTAGAGTAATGTCGTTGCAGTCAACGATATCGCCCGCTTCATTAATAATACTGTCAAGCGTTTCGGGCTTTACTGTTTTATAATATCTGAGCTGATTGTTGAGAGCGCCTATCCATGAATTGTATGTCGAGAGAATATCTCTTGTGAGCGTATATTCTTCGAGTATAGGCTGCTTTGTTTTCAAATCGAATGATTTAAGCTCGTTTTCGGCTTTTGTGAATTCCGCCTGAAGGCTGTTCAGACGCATCGTATTGAAGCCGTAAACCGCTGCCATAACGCAGATCACTCCGATCGGTATCAAGAGAAGAACGGCGTCCGATGAGCTTGATTTTTGAACCCCGCTTTGAATTTCAAAGAAGTTCAGATCCTTTCGTTTGAAATTTATCGGAGCCGAGGTTGCGGGCGATGTGCCGCTTTTTTTCAAAAACGGAAGATTAAAATTGAGATCCATGTTGACACCTCCTTAAAGTTTTACCAATGTACCCGCGGAATTCAGGAAGTCCGACGGATAGCAGTCGAGCGGAAGATCGTTTTCGAGATGTATTACATTCATTGTATTTATCGGAATGACCTCGCATCCGAGAATATTCTGCATGAATTTCGAAAGATTTTTTATACGCGATGTTCCGCCGTACATATATACAAGAGAAACCTCTCCCTGAGTGCTTATGCTTGCGAAATAACGCAGGACGCGCTGTATTTCGTTTGCGATATCGTCGAGTACGCGCATTGCCGATTCGGTAGCCTTGGATTTTACAAGCTCGGACAGATCGACAACATGCTCTTTAAGATGCTGAGCCTCTTCGAAAGGAACGTCCAGATCATCCATGATCGCCTTGGTTATATCCGCGCCGCCGATTTTGAGCACACGGCAGAACTTCAGAACGCCCTTTTCGATGATCTGCATATTAAGCGTGGTGTGACCTATATCCATAAGAGCTATGGTTTGATCGGTCGGGCAGGCAATATCATTGATGAAAAGTCTTTGCGTGAATGTCTTGCTTGATGAGTTTGATGCGACGTCAAGCTTTGCGGGTTTGGTGCCTATGTTTATGAACACGTCCTCATAAGCCTTATGTATTTTTTCGGGTAGTGCAAACATCATTACATCCGCCGTTTTGGTATCGTCAAGGACATTAAGATTTGTGCAGGTGTAATCCATAACATAGCTTTGCAGGACCTCGGAGAACAGACGTTCGACCTCCATAAGAACCATATTGTGCAGTTCCTTTTGATTTGAATACGGGAGCGAAAAGCTTCTCGATACGATCGACGAGCTTACAACGACCGCCGCTCCCATGGCAAGTTTCGGATTGATCTGTATATTATCCAAAAATTCGGAAAGGGTATCCGAGGCAATATCGATATCAAGCATACCGTTATCGACCATACCCTCGGGAGTTTTCAATACAGCGGTTTTTTTAACCATTACATAACCGTTCGAGTAGCCGCCGTAAAGAATTTTGGTATTATATGTACCGACATCAAAGACAATATAATTTTTCAAGATTACCGACCTCCTTAATATTTTTTTTATTTCCGGAAAAACAAAAACGCAGTGTATTTTCCGGCGCTGTACAGGAACTTATTTA
>JAFLUR010000076.1 GCA_022508725.1 Oscillospiraceae bacterium | reverse complement strand
AAAAAATGACCGACTTTGAAATGCTGCAAGCCATATTTGACGAGATGAAAAAAATGAACCAAAGACTTGACAATATTGAAACAAAGGTCGATAACCTTGAACGGGACAACAAAGCGATCAATGAAAAGCTCGATAACCTTGAAACCAAGGTTGACGAGCTTGAAAAGGAAGTAAAACGAAATACGTTTACTCTCGAAACGACCGTCAAGCAATGCGTTGATATGATAGGCGAGGGATATCAGGCAAATTTTGAAAAGATCGACAGTCTGAACCTCGATTCGATGAAGAGTCAAATAAATCGGCTTGAAATGCTTTATAAATTCACCGCAAGCGAAATAGAGCTTTTAAAGATAAAAATAGGCTGAGCGGATACATATTTCCGGGCGTAAACGCCCCCGAACGCACTGTTTTTTCGTCGCGTTGCCGAATTATTTTTTGATATTTGATTTATTCAGCATTTCTTTATAAATTCACCGCAAGCGAAACAGAGCTTTTGAAGATAAAAATAGGCTGAGCGGATACATATATCGGGGTGTCCGTATACCGGCAGGCAAAGAAACGGCGCAAAGTCTGTGTTTTAAGGCTCTGCGCCGTTTCTTTGCTTCCTCGTTCCCATTATAAATAAGAAAAAATTTCGATTATGATGAAATTTTATGTTTACAAAAGATCATTTATGTGATAGAATAGTGAATATGGTATTGTCAGTATAATTGTGAAGAAATTTTTTGAAAAGGGCGGAATTTTTATGAAACACATACTGTTGGTCGATGACAGCGTATTGAATTTAAAGGTCGCGGCGGGTATTTTGCGCGACAGCTATAAAGTAAGTGTTGTAAAATCGGGAGAGCAGGCATTGCAGTTTCTGCAGATCCAAATTCCGGATCTTATACTGCTTGATATAAATATGCCCGATATGGACGGCTTCGAAACGATAACATACATAAAAGAAAACGAGGAAACGGCAGATATTCCGGTAATATTCCTTACGGCAAGCCATGACAGCGAAAATGAGGTCAAGGGCTTTCAAAAGGGCGCGGTTGATTTTATAACAAAGCCGTTTACTCCGGAGAGTATGCTTTTGCGTATAGAAACGCAGATGGAGCTTTCATCGTACAAAAAGGAGCTTGAAAAGAAGATCGAGGAGAAAACAAAGCATATACTCGTTTTGGAGGACTCCATAATAAGATGCTTCTGCGAAATGATAGAATGTCATGACAACGAGACGGGCGGTCATGTCATGAGAACGGTGGAATATGTCAAAATTCTTGCCCGCGAGCTTGCAAAGACGGATAAATACAAGAATATCATAACGGATGAATATATCCATCTGTTCACCCGCAGCGCGCCGCTGCATGATATAGGAAAAATAGGCATAAGGGACAATATCCTTTTAAAGCCGTCGAGACTCGATAATTCGGAATATGCGAAAATCAAGGAGCATACCGTTATAGGCGCGCAAATGATCGAGAATATCATCAAGGAATCGGAATATAACGAATATCTGAACATGAGCAAGGACCTGGCGCTTTCGCATCATGAGAGATATGACGGAAAGGGCTATCCCAACGGACTTAAGGGAGAAGAAATACCGCTGTGCGCAAGGATAATGGCGGTTGCCGATGTTTACGACGCTCTTGTGTCACACAGAATATATAAGGACGAAACAAGCCATATAACGGCGTGCGCGACGATAGCGGAAGGCCGCGGAACACAGTTCGACCCCGATGTTGTGGATGTGTTTCTGAAATGTGAAAAGGAATTTGAGGCGATCGTGCAAAAGCTTCGTGAGAATTTGAAAAAGCGTGAGGAAGAGGACGCCAAACCGGAAAATTGACGGGAGGATCATTATGAGCAGTGAAAAGGATATACGTTTTCTGGCTGATGCTTTTGCGGCGGTTTCATTGATTTTTATAATCTTTTCCGCGATAATATTCAAAGACAGCATACAGAATTCGATCATAATTCTTGCGGCATTTGCCGTTGTGCAGTTTGCGGTGAGCAGAATAAAAAAAATCGGTATTTTTGCGCGTTTTACGATGATGGCGGTACTTGCCGACGCAGGGGTGTTCCTGCTGTGGAAGTATGGCGGACATAAGGAAATAATAGGCGCGGTGTTCTTTTTGATAAACACAATGCTTGTCTTTGCGGTGAGCGCACGCCTTATTACGGTGCAGTTCATTGCGGTGAATTTGGTTTTCGCGATGATGATGCTGTTTAAAGGAGACGGGATGGACACGGGAGGAATTGCGGTGATGGCGATCATGCTCGATCTGCAGATGATCCTTACATACATATGTGTAAAAAGCTATGAAAAAGGTATCTCGTATGTGCAGGAAAAAACCGAGGAGGCCCAAAGGGCAAATTCCTTTAAGGGAATATTTCTCGCCAACGTATCCCATGAGATACGAACGCCTATGAACGCGATATTGGGAATGAGCGAGCTTGTTCTCCGGGAGGAGCTGTCGGACACGGTCCGCGAAAACACATACAGCATACAATCATCATGTATGCATTTGCTGGCTATAGTAAACGATATTCTCGATTTTTCAAAGATAGATGCCGGAAAGATGGAGATAATCGAGACGGAATATGAGCCTATGTCGCTTGTGAACGATATTGCGGCTACCATGTACCCCAAAATCGGTGATAAGGACATAAGGATACTGCTGGATATCGACCCGACGATACCGCAGACGCTTATCGGCGATACGGTAAGACTTAAGCAGATCATACTCAATCTTATCAGCAACGCCGTTAAATTTACCGAATGCGGATTTGTGACGTTTAAAATGAGCGCCCGGAAAACGGAGTACGGCGTAAATCTCAGAGTCTCGGTAAAGGATACCGGAATAGGAATAAAGCAGAGCGATATGGACGATCTTTTCGTGTCCTTCAAGTCGATGGATACCCATAAAAAATCGGGCGGCGGCGACGGCACGGGGTTGGGACTCGTAATAAGCAAAAACCTCGTGGAATGTATGAACGGCTTTATGAACGTAAAAAGTCAGTATAATGCCGGAACGGAGTTTTATTTTACCGTTCCGCAGAAGGTCGCAAACAGCACCGAATCCATAAAGGTGCGCGAGAGCGAAAAATACAGCGTCCTGATTTACGAGCCGCAGGTGTATCTGAACAGTATTATAGCACGGATTTTTGAAAAGCTCGAGATAAAATGCGTAGCGGTCGAAGAGGAGCCGGAATTTCTGAATGAGGTGGAATGCGGCGGATATACTCATATATTTATGGATTACTCCGAATACAACAGGCATAAAGAATTTTTGACCGGGCTTGACGAATCGGTACAGATAGTCTGCGCGCACGGACGCAATGAGGTCGTCAAGCTTGAGGGGAACGTGAAATTTATCGGCAAGCCGGTATATTCGCTGTCGGTGGCGGCGGCGTTCAATAATGAGAACTACGCGGGAGCCGTGTACAGCAACACGCGCGCCAATGCGCCGACATTTATCGCTCCCGAGGCGAAGGTTCTTATTGTTGACGACAATGAGGTCAATCTGAAGGTTGCCGTGGGACTGCTTAAACCCTATAAAATGCAGGTGGATGTTGCAATGAGCGGAAAAACGGCGATAAATATGATCACGGCAAATCGTTACGATCTGGTATGTCTGGATCATATGATGCCGGGACTTGACGGTATCGAAACAACAAAGATTATACGCGCGATGGGCGATGAATATTATAAGAAGCTCCCCATAATCGCTCTTACGGCAAACGCTGTGAGCGGGGCAAAGGAAATGTTTATAGAGGCGGGTATGAATGATTTTATATCCAAGCCGGTTGAGGTGCGCAAGTTTATAAGCACAATAAGAAAATGGCTGCCCAAGGGATACATACAAAAAGCAAGCGCGGAGGATCTCTCGTATACGGAAAATGATGTTAATGACGAGAATAAAAAGAATCTTTCCGAAATGCTTTCCGATTCCGGAATAAGTCCGGATAAGGGCATACTGTACTGCGGAAATATCGAAAATTACCTCGAAATACTCGGCGAATACGTCGCTTTGGGCGAAGGAAAGATAAAAATTATAGAGGAAACGGTTGAAAACAGGGATTGGCAGAGATATATCATAGAGGTCCATGCCCTGAAAAGCATGTCGGCACAGATAGGCGCGGAGAAATTTTCCGAGGCCGCAAGAGCTCTTGAAACGGCGGGCAGAAATTTGGATACCGATACGATAATCGCCGAAACTCCCGGACTTATTAAGGAGTACAGGGAGATACTGAATGTGCTTGAGCCGTTCAAGACCGAGATGCCTCCCGATGAGGACATCGACAAAAACGATATAAGCATTGATGAACTCAAAACGCTGACCGAGGGACTTATTTCGGCGGTGGACAGCTTTGATATCGAAAAAGCCGAGGCTATATGCTTACAGCTCAAAAACTCGGAATGCGGCGGAAGGGCCGTTGATGTGAAGGAAATAGACCGCCTGCTCAATGATTTTGAATACGACTGCGTTCATAAGGCGGCGGAGGAGCTGCTCGCGTCGCTTGAAGCCGCCGTATGATCCGGATAAGCCGAGAGCCGGGGCGGCGCGGTGAAAGATTTGCAAAAAAATGCGATACGAAAGGAGGATGCCCGGTATTATGGAAAAAAAGGATATAATGATAGCCGCCGACAGCGTCTGCGACCTGCCGGATAATATTATAGAACAATACGATATCGCGCTGATCTACCATTATGTCAACACGGTTGCCGGAAAATTTCTCGACCGCGAGGAGATAACAAGCGATAATATTGTGGATTATTTTGAAAAAACATCAAGAGGGTTCGATACTCTGCCGCCGTCCGTGAATGATTATGAGGAATTTTACAAAAAATGCCTAAAAAAAAGCAACAAGATCATTCATGTGGTCATGACAAAGGGTTCGTCAAAAAGCTATGTCAACGCGTGCGATGCCGCGAAAAAGTTCGATAATGTGTTTGTGGTGAATTCAAAGAATGTTTCGGTAGGCTACGGTATGGTGGTCATGAAAGGGGCGGAGCTGTGCCGCACGGGAATGAGCGCCGAAAAGATAGTATCCGAGCTTGAGGAGTACAGAGAACAGATACATTTCAGATTTGTAATGCGGTCGCTTGAAAATCTTCATCGCTGCGGCAGATGCCCGGCTTCGGTTGTTGAGCTGACAAACTTTTTCAAAATCCATGTCGATATTCGTCTCAAAAATGACAGGATGCAGGTGGGACGGGCGTATTTCGGGAAAATGCCGTGGGTCTACAATCAGTTTGTAAAGACGGTGTTCTCATCGAAAAACGTCGATACAAGCGCGGTATTTGTGGTCACATCCGGCTGCACGGGCAAATTTATCGACGGTCTGCGCGGACAGATGGCAAAGTATTATAAATTCGACAATACCTTTGTAACAAAGGCATCAAGCACCGTTTCCTGCAACTGCGGAGCCGGCGCGGTCGGAATAGCTTACGCGTCGTTCAGCGTAAAATGACGCATTTTGTCCGGGTATATGCCTATTGGATAAAAAAATATATTGTATAATAAAGAAAACTGTGATATAATTATGTCGGCGAAATATTGCCGTACATAAAAAATCAAAAAATCGAATTTTGAAAGGAGCTTTTTTATGAAAAGAAAAATGCTGAGCCTTTTTACGGCTCTTGTAATGCTTGTGTCGGCTGTGGGGTTTACTGCTTTTGCGGATAACGACGACAACGCACCGACGGTGGTGGTGGACGGTCATGAGGTCGTTTTCGCCGACCAAAAGCCCGTTATTCTTGAGGCTGAGGGAAGAACGCTTGTTCCGGCAAGAGGTGTGTTTGAGTGCATGGGGGCAAGAGTTGACTGGGACGGAGAGAAACGTCTCGTAACGATTAACAGCGAAAACAACATAACAAGAATACTTATAACCATAGACGATCCGACTATGGTTGTATATACCTTTACAAGTCTCTTGTCGGCGGACAAGAACGAAATAGCTCTCGACGCGGCGCCGAGAATCATGAACGACCGCACAATGATACCGCTGCGTGCCATAAGCGAGGCGCTTAAAGCGCAGGTGGACTGGGACGAAAGCACAAGAACGATCACGATTATGACAAAGGATTATGCGGAAGAAAATAACGCGGCGGATAAGCCGGAAGCATCTCCGTCGGCATCGGGCACACCCAAGCCGTCGTCCGATCCGTCAAGCTCGCCGAGTTCATCCGGTACACCCAAGCCGTCTTCATCGGCTGATCCGGATGACAACAGCAACGGTTCGGCAAGCAGCGCATCGTCCACGTTTAATCCGAAAAATGTAACGGTGTCGCTTTCGACCGACAAAACAACGGCGAAAACCGGCGATATTATCGAGGTTACGGTCAGTGTATCCGGAATACAGGGCAAATTCAAGAGCGATGAGGGTATTCTCGGAGTTACAACAACGATAAATTATGACAAGAATGTTCTTGAATATGTCGAGAATTCGGCGGAATACAATACCGCCGCAAACGTAACATCGGTCGCAAATCCCGAGTTCATGGGCGCGGATAAGCTGAAAGCGATAGGTATTTTCGTTGATGCCGCGCAGGCAATGAGAAACGACGGCGAGGTCGCAAGATTTAAATTCAAGGTGCTTTCCGAGACACCGACAACATTGAACCTTGCGAACGGATACGTTTCCGGATACGGATATGAAACATCCTTCAGTGTAATGCTGAACGGAGATACGGTGACAGTCGGTAAGGATTTGAAGGTCGATACGTCGAAAATCGACATCAACCGATAATAAAATACGGTATGTATAAGTCCGGAAGCATATTTTTCACAAAAGAGAATTTTGTTCTCCGGGATGCTTGAAAATACAATGGGTCTTTTCGGATAATATATTTTTAAAGGGAAGGAAAGTGTAAAAAAAATGGAGTTTGTTATAAAAAATCTTATGGAAACGGTTGTTGAGTCAAAGATAAAGGAGCTTATACCGATGGTCGATTGCTGCAAATGCGAGAAGTGCCGTATGGATATAACGGCTTATGTGCTCAATAAGCTGCCCGCCAAATATGTGTCCACCGAAAAAGGTGCGTTGTTTGCTGAGCTTGATATGCTCGATAATCAGCATGAGGCGGATGTTATGACTCATGTGCTCAAGGGTATAGAGCTTATAGCGCAAAATCCGCATCACTGGACTCCGGCGGAAGCTGAGGAGAACGGTCTTAAGGAAAAAAAAATGAAATTTGACCTGAATCAGAATACGGTTGAACCGCAAAGCGCACCCGCAGTGCCGGTCGAAGCCCCTCAGAGTCCCGCGCCTCAGAACACAGCCGCGAAGTCCGATGCGGCGAGAGTTTCCGAAGATAAACCGGCGGGTACGGGCGACGATGCTTCGGTATCGCCTCTTTCAAGATTGTCCGGAGCGGTAAAAAAGACAGCTGTTGCGCCGTCAAAAAATGCCGAACAGCCGGTACATAACACACAGAAAACGGTGTATAAGGATGTATCCGAAACAGTTGACGAGATAGTGGAACAGGCAATAAACAATCCCGAAAGCCTTGACGAGGAGGAAGAAACATACTCAAGCAGTGATTTTGACGTGTTTTCCGAAAAATAATCCGCCCGCCCGCGGAGAGGAAACATACTCCTGCGATTTGATGTGTTTCCGGAAAAACAATACATAACCGAAAAAATGCGGTCCGGACGGCGGTATGCCTTTTCCGAACCGCATTTTTCGCCTTAAAATACGGAGGGAAATTTTGTTTTGTAACATTTGCATAAAATTTTAATTTTAAATTTGTTCATAAAAAATAAAAAAAACTCTTTTAATTTATTTGTATTTGTGATATAATGATTACAAATATATCGGTTTTGTTGCATTTATTTGTGTAATATTTCCGATTGATTTCAAAAATATGATTTGGAGGAATAAGCAGATATGTTTAAGAAAATCAGCAAAACGGTTAAAAAAATCGCGCTCTTTGCGGCTATTGTCGCGCAGCTTGCAAGCGTAAGCATGTTTTTGCCGTCAACTATCGCAGGCGCAACACCGATCACAAGACAGGTCGAAAACCTTGACAGAGGCGTTGTTGCGATCAAGACGGACGACGGTGTATTCGTATCATGGAGACGACTCGGAACAGAGGCTCCCGACACGAATTTCGCACTCTATCGCGACGGTCAGCTTGTTACAAGCGGCGCGATAACGAATTTCGTCGATAAAGACGGAACAAAGGATTCGACATACATTGTCGCAACAAACAATGCCACAATGTCAAAGCCGGTATCGGTTCTTGAAAGCCAGTACATAGATATTCCGCTTCAGGATACTCCCGTTTCCGAGGAATATGACATATATACGCTTACATTCGCGACCTATGCGCCGGGTGACTCGACTGTCGGCGATCTTGACGGCGACGGCGAATATGAGATCGTTATGATGTGGAATCCGTCAAACGCAAAGGACGCAGCTACCGTGGGCGCGACCGATAAGGTAATTATCGACGCTTACAAGCTCAACGGAAAAAGACTTTGGAGAATCGATATGGGCGTAAATATCCGTGCGGGCGCTCACGATACACAGATTTTGTGCGCGGATTTCAACAGCGACGGTAAGTCGGAGGTTATTCTCAGAACGGCTGACGGCACTGATTCCGGCACCTGCGAGGTTATCGGCGACGCAAGCAAGAACTGGGCGGAGCTCAATGCCGGCAAAAACCTGCAGGGACCCTTGTACCTGACAGCATTTGACGGTGAAACGGGAGCAATCCTCGATACCGTTGACTTCGATCCTCAGACCGAAAAGGAAGGCTGGGATTTCGGCGATAACTACGGTAACCGTTCGGAAAGATACCTTGCGACGATAGCGTATCTTGACGGCGTAAAGCCCTATGCCGTTGAGCAGAGAGGCTATTATCCGGGTAAGGACGCGGGTCCGGGACGTACGGTTATATCGACCTATGAGCTTACTTCGGGCAACAAGCTCGTTCAGAAATGGAGATTCGATACACTCGACGGCGACAACGCTCAGTATATCGGTCAGGGTAATCACTCGATTACAGCCGGTGATGTGGATGATGACGGATA
>JAFLUR010000075.1 GCA_022508725.1 Oscillospiraceae bacterium | reverse complement strand
ATATTCAAAATCATCCGCCTCGGACTTTTCGACATATCCGCCTATACTGTGTTTCAGATTATATATCCTTACAAGCATCGATGCCATCTCGCCGCGGGTTATAGCCTTATCCGGCGAAAATTTATTGTTTTCGATCATTTCCTCCGCAATGATATTCTTTTCTCTCGCCCCCTGAATTTGAAATCTGAACACGTTTCCGTCGCTTACATCGGAATAATTTTTTTCCTTGTCATATCCCCTGCCCGGAACATCCGCCGCTTTCATCGACATAGAAAGGAATTCGGCTCTTGTGACGGTCCCGTCCGGTGAAAATTCATTTTCACCCGTTCCCTTTACAAATTCGAGATCTCTCATTTTATTTATAATATCCTCAGCCCAGTGATTTCGGGTATCCTTGAATACCTGCGGTCCGGAAATCACACTTTCCGCCATTATATTTGCATTTTTCATCCCCTCCGCAACAAGCTTGGCTATCGCTCTTGCTCCGGGTTCTTTAAAATGCGTATGATCATCCGTTCCCTCGGGATACTGAACGCTCTCACCCGGCTCGCATATGAAATAATAACGCGAAACCTCCTCTTTGCCGAGCTCATTCCACTTTGCGACCGCGTCTTTGTGTATATCGATCAGCGGAACGCCCGTGCTTTCGGCAACCTCGCGTATCGCCTGCGAATAGTCAACTATCGTTTCGGAAAACCTACCGTTGTCATCCGGCGAGAAATGAGGAGTCGGGGTGAGCAGGACCGGTATTCCGCCTCTTTTTACCGTTTCGCCGATGTATTTATCCGTGATCAATTTTTTAAAATCATCGATCGAAATATATCTTTCCGGCTTCTCCGAACCGTCATTGTGTCCGAACTGAATAAACACATAATCACCCGGATGTATTTCGGTCAGAATATTATCGAGTCTGCCGTCGTTATCATAGCTTTTCGAGCTTCTTCCCGCCATCGAGCGATTTTCCGTCTTCACATTACCGTCGAGGTAATCGCTTATGACCTGTCCCCATCCGTACTGCGGATATCTGCTTGCCTGATCGTATGTCTGCGCCGTTGAATCTCCGGCAATGTATATCACGGGTATTTCCGACTTTTTATCACGATTTTCGAGCTGCTTTATCTCTATCGAATTGACTTTGACATCCTTTCCCAAAAATTCAAATGTGATCTTCCCGTTTTTGGGAACTACCCTCTGAACATTCTCCTTATATTCGTTCGCCGCCGTTTGAAATACCCTTACACGCTCTCCGCCGTTTATATATATATTGACTTCGCTCTCGGTGTCTCCGCCGTTTATTGTTTTAACCTCATAATCACCGTCGGGGACATTGACCTCAAACTTTATCCCCTTATCCGTTTCGGATGTAATGTAATCTTCAAGTGTCATACCATCACTCTTTTCCGAATTCCGCGCCGATGTTTCCGAAAGACCGTATCCCTTTTTTTCATCAAAATTATCGGACGCCGAAATTTGTATATAGCCCTCGGGCGCTCCGTCCGCTCCGAAATCGAATTTTGCGGTATAAAGCTCATCCGCAGCCGCAGCCGCCGACGCCTGCAAAGCTGCCGCCGCAACGATCAATGTCATTGCGATTCTTCTTTTGATGTTCATAAAAATCCCCCTTACAGTTTATTTGTTATTTCGCCTATATTGTTTATTTGAATGCGAAGCGTCCCGTCCGGATTGTTTATTATGCTTATATGCTCCTCATCGCGATAATATTCCGCCGGGAAGGATATTTCAATTCCGGTATCGGTCACTATTTTTATGTTTTTTGTCGCCTTTTTACCTATGTAATCGTTCATTTTTACCTTTTCGGGTACGCTTGCCTCTCGTGTTTTTTCCACAAACTCCTTCCGCATGGCGGGCGAATTGTCAAACACCGCATCCGCAAATTCCACCGGCTCGATATACTCATCCGCCTCAGATATGCTCTCGGTAACGAATTTTTTTATTTTTGCGGATGTTTCTATACTGTCGGCTCCGTTATCCTCGGATATCTTCTTTGCTATCTTGTTCATGGCGTTAAAAGACTCCTTTGACGATATATCATACACGCACTCAAGCATCACATCTGCCATTATATCAAGGCTTTCACCGTCTATATTGACCTTTTTCCCCTTGCACTTTATCTTAAAATCATTCATATCGATAAACGCATATTCGCTTATAGTCCCGCTCGGAGACGGAAGTATGGCGTAATGATTGATTATCTCATTTCTTATCGCCCCGTTTTCTTGAAAGACCTGATGCGTATATCCCGGCTTGTTGTCGCATTTGAGAACCGCCGTCACTTCTTTTTCGTTGATAACGCACTCCTCAATAATAAGGTCGCATGACATACTCTTTTCGGCGGACGATATGCCGTCGTAAAGCTTTTCGGATACAAATTGAGTAAATTTACAAAATCCGGTCTCTCCTTTTATATATTCGCTCAGATGATATTTAAAACCGCTCGCGTCGTTAAATTCCCCTTCGCGCGCACCCGGCTCGTCATATATCTTCTCGATATGCTTTATTATGAACGCGCATATGCTCTCATTGCTTACGTCTATTTCCTCATCGGAATACACCGTAACACCGGAAACCGCGTCCAAAATATGCAGTATCGCCTTTTTTACCGTTATAATCATTTCTTACCTCTCCGTAAAATAATAGGATGCATATACACACTCTGCCCGCTTATCGGATCTTCAGCATCTCCTTTAACTTCACGGGCATAGACTCCGCGAGCAGATCGGTAAGATGTTCGGGAGATTCCATCATTCCGCTTGCTATCCATTCGGCACACATACTGACGGCGCCGTTTGAAAATACGCCTATCAAAAAGCTCATATCGTTGTCCGCCTTGCGATGCTCTATTTTCTCAAAAATTTTCTTGTAAAGAGCTATGCTGACATCAACCTCCGGACGAAGATGCGCCCTAAAATCAAACACGCCGAAAACCTCTTGAAACTCCGCTTTTCTTCCCGCCATTTCGGTAAGCTTGCCGCATACGGCAGTCTTCCAATCCGCGCCGTCGCCCAGCATGGTCATCGTCTGATCGTTTGTTTCTCTGAAACAAAACTGAACCACGTCATTTTTATCCTTAAAGCATCGGTAAAACACCTGCAGCGCCATTCCGCTTTCGTTCATAATATCCTCGACCTTGATCTTCTGAAGCGGCATTTTATACAAAAGCCGTCTTACAGCCGCCGCTATAAGCCATTTATTCTTATCATCTTGTGTCATTGCCATTATACTGTACCTCCCAAAATTCCGATAAAACTTCAAAAATTACATTCACCCTTGTATTTCAACCGGCAAAACAAGCCCTCCGAAACCGTCGGCAGTTCTTGTATAATAAGAGCCTGTTCACCGATAAAAACCGATTTCGCCAAACACCGGATTATCCCCGGACGGCGGACTTGATATACTCCTCCGCATCTTTTACGGCGTTCTCAACGGTTTTCTCCTCCGGCTTATCCTCCGTGCGCAGCTTGTATTCCACAATACCATCTCCGCACCTTTTGCCGACAACTATTCTTACGGGAATACCTATAAGATCCGCGTCCTTGAATTTGACTCCCGCCCGCTCGTCCCTGTCATCAAACAGAGTCTCTATACCGCGTTTTTTCAATTCCTCATAAATCCTCTCGGCTGTCTTGTACTGCTCTTCCTGCGCCGCGTTTACGGGAATGACGATTGCCTGATACGGAGCTATGGAAACGGGCCATATGATTCCGTTATCGTCATGATACTGCTCTATTGCGGCGGCAAGACATCTTGTGACGCCTATGCCGTAGCAGCCCATAATAACGGTTTTACGCTCTCCGTTTTCGTCAAGATAGTTAAGATCGAGTGCTTTTGAATATTTTGTTCCGAGCTTAAAAATATGCCCCACTTCAATTCCCTGAGCGGTCTTTATTTTTCCGCCGCATCTCGGACAATCGTCACCCTCGGCTACGGTTCTTATATCCACGACCGCCTTGGGTGTAAAATCCTTGTTTATATTGGCATTTTTATAATGATAACCCGTTTCGTTCGCGCCTATTATGAAATTCTTCATTTCCGCAACCTCCGAATCGGCATAAACGTCGATCTTCAGTCCGACGGGACCCGCAAATCCCACCTCGGCATTTGTTACCTCGCGCACGACCGACGGCGGCGCAAGCTCAAGGTCATCCGAAGCGCCTATCACATTTTTAAGCTTTATTTCATTTATTTCCCGGTCTCCTCTTACCATTGCGGCAACGGTCTTTCCGTCCGCCGTGTATATGATGGTCTTTGCGAACATATACGGCTTTGCGCCGAAAAATTCCACAAGCTCATCTATCGTATGCACATCCGGCGTTTCGATTTTTTCAATATCAAAGCTGCCCTCATCGAATTTTCGGGGCATAACGACACATTCCGCCTTTTCATAATTCGCGGCGTATCCGCATTTTTCGCAGTACGCGATCCCGTCCTCACCTACCGGCGATTTAACCATAAATTCCTGAGAGCCGCTTCCTCCCATCGCTCCGGAATCCGCGTCAACCACGGTATAATCCAATCCCAGACGATCGAATATCCTGCAATAAGCCTCATACATCTTTTTATATGATATATCGAGTCCCTTATCATCAAGGTCAAAGCTGTAAGCGTCCTTCATTACAAACTCACGGCTTCTGACTATACCGAAACGCGGTCTTGCCTCATCACGGTATTTTGTCTGTATCTGATACAAAATTTTTGGATATTCCTTATATGAATGAACGTTATCCGCGACCGCCTGCGTGAAAAGCTCCTCATGAGTGGGACCGAGACAAAAATCACGTCCGCCTCTGTCCTTGAATTTGAACATGGACGGTCCGAAAACATCCCATCTTCCCGATGCCCGGTAAGCTTCCGCCGGCAGCAGCGCGGACATCAGCAGCTCCAGCGCTCCCGCTCTGTCCATCTCCTCGCGCACGATATTTTCAACCTTTTTCAATGAACGAAGTCCCAGCGGAAGATATGAATAAACACCCGCCGCAAGCTTTCGTATAAGACCGGCTCTCAGCATAAGCCGATGGCTTGCCGTTTCAGCCTCGGCGGGAACCTCTCTGAGAGTAGGCATTAACAAATCCGATAAACGCATAATTAAATTTCTCCTTTATTGACATCTTAAAAAACGCCGGTTTCTCAATATACACCGTAATTTTCGCTTACGATCATGGTTCCGATACCCGTCTTTGTGAATATTTCAAGCAGCAGACAGTGCGGTATGCGCCCGTCTATTATATGCACGCTGTTCACTCCGCCCTTTATGGCTTCAAGACAACCGAGCGATTTTGGTATCATTCCGCCGTTTATAATGTTTTTATCGATCATATTGTGAATTTCTTTTCCGGCTATCTCATAAATAATATTTCCTTCGGCATCCTTTATTCCTTCCACATCGGTAAGCAGAATGAGCTTTTCCGCCTTCACCGCCTTTGCGACCTCACTTGCGACCGTATCGGCGTTTATATTGTAGCTTTGTCCGCTCCCGTCAACACCTATCGGGGCTATTACCGGGATATACGCGTCATTTGTGAGGTGCTTCAAAATATGTCCGTCAATACTTTCTATTTCACCCACGAAGCCTATGTCGGTTTTTTCTCCGTCCACCTCGGTATATTTTTTGACGCAGCGTATAAGACTGCCGTCTATTCCGCAGAGTCCTATCGCCTTTCCGCCCTTGCAGTTAAGCAGCGACACGATCTCTTTATTTGTCTTTCCCACCAAAACCATCTGCGCGACCCGCATCGTTTCCTCATCGGTAACGCGCAGACCGTTTACAAAGCTGCTTTCGATATTGTAGGTTTTCAGCGCCGCCGTAATATCGGGTCCGCCTCCGTGCACAACTATCGGATTCAGCCCTATATATTTTAAAAGCGTAATATCCTCCATCACATAATTTTTCAATTCATCGCTTATCATCGCGTTTCCGCCGTATTTTATGACAACGGTTTTTCCCGCAAATTTCTGTATATAAGGCAGCGCGTCTACAAGGATACCCGCCTTTTTTATAAGTTCCTGCATTTTATTTGTTTTCCTGTCCTTCCGATTTATTGTTTGATTTTACGAAATATATTCAATATTCCGGATCATATGTAATATCCCGCATCTGCAAGAGCCGTTTTTTCGTCGAATCCGAACATGATATTCATGTTCTGGACCGCCTGTCCCGCAGCTCCTTTGAAAAGATTGTCTATTACCGAGGTCGCAATCACACGCCCGAGTCTTTCATCAACGGTAACTCCCGTATCGACAAAATTCGAGCCGCATACAAACTTTGTTTCCGGAATGCCGTCCCTGACGCGCACAAAAAATTCGTCCTTGTAATATTCCTTATACATATCAAGAACATCACCCGTTTTGTATTCTCCCGAAAGATTTGCGTATATCGTTGAGAATATTCCTCTTTTCTGCGGTATAAGATGAGGCGTAAATGACAGCATTATCTTTTCTCCCGCAATATTTGACAGCTCCTGCTCGATTTCGGATGTATGTCTGTGAGTGCCTATTTTATATGCCTTTGTGTTTTCGGTACATTCGCAGAAATGCTGCGCAAGATTGAGTCCTCTCCCCGCGCCCGAAACGCCCGATTTCGCGTCTATTATAATACTTTTGTTGTCTATGATCCCGTTTGCGACAAGCGGCGCGGCGCCCAAAATGGAACAGGTGGTATAGCAGCCCGGATTTCCGATAAGTCTTGCGTTTTTAATCTTGTCACGATGCAGCTCGCACAAGCCGTACACCGATTCCGCAAGAAGCTCGGGAGATGAATGTTTCTCGCCGTACCACTCTTCATAAACCCCTGCGTCATCATAGCGGTAATCGCCGCTCAGATCGATAACCTTGAGTCCCTTTTCCAAAAGAGAAGGAATAACGTCTTTTGACGCTCCGTGAGGCAGCGCGGTAAACGCAACATCACATTCCGCCGCCTTGTCAAGGTCAAGCTCCGTGCACGGCATATCAAAAATACCCGTCAAATTCGGATAAACATCGCTTATTTTTTGTCCCTTGAAGGTCTTTGAATTAACAATCCCGATACTTACCCCCGGATGGCGCGCAAGTATGCGTACAAGCTCTATCCCCGCATATCCCGTAGCGCCCAAAACAGCCGCTTTAATCATTTTAATCTCATTTCCTTTCGCTCCGAATACAATTATACATTATATATTATACTATATTTCAGTATATTTTGTAAAGAGGAATTCTCAATATTTTTATAATATTTTTTTCATAAGAGCCGTCATGCGAAAAAACCGCGTCGGTGATATATCGAAATTTACGGGATATTGACCGTATAAAAAAATATATGCCGGACAAAATAACCGGTGTGTAAAAAAATACAGTAAATACAATAATCGGAATAATTGTTTTGGGAGGACTTATTTATGAATGTTCAATATACCGTCGATCTGCTGAAGGAAATTTATCAGGGTTCAAAAACCGCCATGGATGCGATAAGCATACTTATTCCAAAGGCGAGAAACAATGATTTGAAACGCGTTCTGGAATATCAGCTCGACGAATATCATTCGATAGCCGACGAGGCGACAATGCAGCTTCAAGGCTTCCGCGAGCTGCCGAACGATACCGATGTTTTTACAAAGCTCGGAATGTGGACGGCGGTAAAAATGAATACGATCACCAATTCAAACTCCGACCATATTGCCGAGATCATGATAAACGGCAGCACAACGGGGATAGTCGATATGACAAAGTATATACATTCCCACCCCGGCTGCGACGTGTATGCGGTGGAACTGGCAAACAGGCTTATTGCCGCGGAGGATAAAAATATTCAATATATGAGGGAATATTTGTAACAGACGGTCTCACCCGCATTTTCCGCAGCCGGAACAGCCGTTGCATGCGGCTTTGCCGGCGCATTTCGCACAGCTTTTTCCGTACCGGGGAGTATAAAGATATTCCTCGGGAATTTCCTCTCCCCAGCTGTCGATAAGACGGAACCGGACAGGTCTGCCCGTATAGCTCATACCCGACTTATATGCCATTTCCCTTTGCACCGATTTTCGGGGCATATAATATTTTTTTCCGTCCTTTATAAAATATGTGCCGGTTTCGCTGAAAACAAAAGTAACATTGTATTTTTCGCACTGCTTTCTCAGTGTTTTCACCCAGTCGAAATTACACGCCCTTGCGCCGTCGTAATTTTCTCCGCCGCAGATCACCTGTTCGATCCGCCCCTCTTTGAGATATTTTTCCATATCTATCCCGCCTATAAACGGAGCGCACATTACTCCCTTATGCCTAAACGGCAGCTCAAGCATGATCGGTATGCGCTCATCGGCTCTGCGCTGATTTTCACAGGTAACGTTAAAGAACACATTTTCAAAGCCGTCATTTATGCCGGCGGGCAGGCAGCCGCGAACTCTTTCGGGACGTTTGGTGAGAAGAAAAAATTTAACGTCGCTCCGTATGCGCATTATTTCCCATGCCGCCTCTCGCCACTCGTCAGCCTCTTCAAGAAAAAAGTCGGAGGTCATACATACCCGTATAAGCTCTCCGCTTTTTATTTTATAATTACCGTGTCTGTCCTTATGAAGAGGATAATCAAAGCCCGACTTTGTACGGTATATATCCGCGCCGTTCCTGTCGCGCATACGATCGAGAAAATACATATAGCAATTGTCGCAGCCCTCGCTTACCTTTTTGCAGCCGTGCCACGGATTCCATATGTCATGCATTTTCAGCCTCCCATAATTTCGCTCAGCTTGTCATACTCCTCCTGCGTAAGAGTGACGCCCTTGCCCATCTTTTCATGTCCGGGCGCCCAATCGCGTATATCGTATTTGGGTTCCCGGTCATTCCAGCTTATGAGATTGAGCTCCTTGCGCCATCCCTTTGCATTCTCCGATAAAACCGCTATCTCCCTTAAAATCGTATATTTGATTTCAGCCATAATACAAAATCTCCTTTATTTGTTTTTCTTGTTTTTCCCTTCAAGCTTTTTCCCGGAATTTTTCTCGACTTTTTTTTCCTTTTCGGAAGTTATATACTCGATCACATTTTCGGCAGGACCGGAAACATTGTATTTCCTGTCTATTTTTTTTATCATTGTATATTCTTC
>JAFLUR010000074.1 GCA_022508725.1 Oscillospiraceae bacterium | reverse complement strand
TAACAAAGCACCTCGGTTCGGTTGTCTTTCGGAATAAGCGCAAGATTGACCGCTCTTATTTCTTCTCTGCCGCTTATTTTCGCTCTTGCTTCCTGTTCGCTTATAACAGACCCGACGTCAAGCAAACGGTTTTTATGATTTGTTATATAACCCGATGTTTCGGTGCCGAGTATTTCACCGTTGTCAAGCGCTACTCTTACCTTTATCAAATCGGAATAGCAGGTTACTCCGTCCTGAACATAAGCGAAATTCACCGTTGCGACATTTCCTCCTTTATCGAAATAGCTGTTTTTCAGATTTGTAAATCCTTTCGATTCAAGGTAATTCCGTGCCGAATCTATCGCCGTATAAATGTCGATCTTATCTTCATACGGAATACGGCTGCTTAAAAAATCGATAACAAAGCCTCCCTTTTTGCTTACAGTTATACTGACTTCACTGTCACCGAGTTCGGGGTTGACGATTTTTGTAAAGGCATATCCGGCGATATTGCCGGATACTCCGCTTTCGAATTCAAGCTGTTCGGCAGCGCAGCCTATAAATTCCGCCGCTTTTGATCTTGCCGTTTCCATGTCGATTTCCGGCTGTCCCTCGCACATGGCGGGGGCGGCATTCTCTATGTGTTCCGAGAACGGTCCGTCATATATCAGTGAGGGATAATCCATGAATTCTTCCTCGACTCTGCTTATGCTGTCGGCAAATCCGCCTTCGGCATACACCGCGTCCGGGCTCCCGTTATCGATAAAATCGACCTCTCCGTTTATTATTTTGGCCTGTATTCCGAGCAGAGAATTGCTGAGTATCTCAGCGTTATCGGCAAGCTTTGTCAAATTGTCATAGTATTCATCCGACACGTTTTTGCCGTTTATCATATCCTGAGAAAGCACATAAGTAAAATCCCCCGCCTGAGCAAGAAATACCGAGGTATTGTCAAGCTGTATCTCGGAAAGCGGCAGCTGTCCGAGACATGATTTTGCCGCCGATGCTTTTTTGTATATTTCTCCCGCAAGCGACGCCATTTGCGCCGGGGATGACACTACCATGCTTTTATCAAGCGATGTTTTTATATCGTCGATATATCCCGTAAGCTCGGAAAATGCCCGTTCATAATGGTTTTCAAGCCGTATGTTGAGTTCCTCCGCTCTTTTATGCTGACGATACGCAAACCATACCGTAACCAAAAGCGCGGCTGTAAGCACCGCAAATACCGCAATATCAACGGCATACCTTTTTTTGTAATAGTTTTCTTCCGGCATAACAAATCCTCCTTATCAACAATTTGGGAAACATTGATTTATTCAGTGTTTCCTTAAAAATAATACCGAATAATATTCTGTATATTTAGTATAATTGTTTTGTTCCTTGTCTATACTTCCGAATGGGAGGAATAAATATGAAAAATTTAGCATTTATATTAATATCTTTGGTAATAGCGGCATTTTTTGTGTCGGCATATTCTCAAAATACCGAAAAGGATATAGCCGATAACGTTATACGTCTGCATATAACGGCAGAAAGTGATTCGGATATCGATCAAGCGGTAAAGCTTAAGGTACGCGACAGGATAACATCGGATATGGCTCCGGTACTTTCGGCGGCGGGAAGTAAGGAAGAATCGGAAAAACTTGTCATGGAAAATATGGACAGGATACGCGCGGCGGCGAATGATGAGCTTATGAAAAACGGAATGTCTTATACGGCGGAATGTTTTCTCGGCAGGAGTCGTTTTCCGGTCAAAACCTACGGAGATATTACATTTCCTCCCGGAGAATATACGGCTTTGCGGATTATTCTCGGCAGCGGAGAGGGTAAAAACTGGTGGTGCGTGATGTATCCTCCGCTGTGCTTCGTTGAAGGCGACACCGTTATGACGGATGAGGGAAAAAATATTCTGAAAAACAATATGGACGGTGACTCATACAGTCTTATCACCGAAAGCGGAAGCGATCCCGATATTAAAATCAAGTTTAAAATAGTCGAATTGTTTCAGGAATTCAATAAATAATTATTTGCGGACGGTTATTATATCCGTCCGTTTTTGATTTGCCCGAAATTTTTCGTAACAATTTATAAGAGTTTACATAATATATTACTATAAGGCGGAAAACAAACCGCCCAAGAAAAAGGAGGTGTCTGAAATGTGTGATTGCTGCAACAACAACTACTCCGGTCTCAATACGATATTGTGGGTACTTATCATAATCTTAATTATCAGCAGCTGCAACGGCAACTGCGGATGCAACAACTGCGGATGCAACAACTGCGGTTGTAACTGATATCGCAAGGATAAATACGGGGGCTGTTGCAAATGAGCGTTTTAAAGAGCTCATTTGCCGGCCCTTTTTATATTCTGAATTTAACGGTAAAACCGCATGACTTTTTGCTCTCATTGTTTATAATTGACGAAACGCTCGATATTTTCCCGGGCGTCGGAATTACATATACAAAGTAATTCTATGAACCTTGAAAAATAAATAAACAGACTTTACACTTGAATTTATTATTGATATATGGTATAATATACATATCATAATAAAGGAAAGGATGATCAATATATGAGTGAAAAAGATTTACTTGAATTGCTTGTAAAAAAGGTTGATGGTATGAGTCAAGAGTTTCAAGAAGTTAAACAAGAAGTTCGGACAGTCAAACAAGAGATTCAAGAAGTTAAACAAGAGTTTCAGGAAGTTAAACAAGAATTCCGGACAGTCAAACAAGAGTTTCAAGAAGTTAAACAAGAAGTTCGGACAGTCAAACAAGAGCTTCAAGAAGTTAAACAAGAAGTCCGGACAGTTAAACAAGAAGTACGGCAAAATAGTATTGCTATTGAGACTACTGTTGAAAATTGCCTTAAAGCATATGCCGATGGTATCATTGCAAACCGTGAAAAAATGGATAGTCTGAATATTGATTCTATAAACGATAAAATGAATTATATGAATTTAAGACAGCAATATTTTGACGAGGAATTAAAACGGTTAAAATTAAAAATCGGCTAAGCAAAACATATGAGTCTTTTTCCTTTGCAGATTAACGCAACAGCCTGTTTTTTGTAAATATATGTTTTTGTATCCGTTAAAAAATACAATACCACGGAAACCGACTCGGATATTCCCAAAAGACGGTTCCGTGGTAAAAAACCCGAAAAATCAGGCTCTGAGTTCGGCGTTAAGCTTATCCTCAAGATTATTTATTATTTTATCGAATATTTTATTTATCTCTTCATCGGTCAGTGTTCTGTCGCTTGCGCGGAATACAATCGAATAAGCGACACTCTTTTTGCCGTCCGGAATTTGTTTGCCTTTATATATGTCAAACAGTTTAATATCAGTAAGCAGCTTTCCGGCGGATGACGTTATGACCTCTTCGATATCCGCGACCAGTACTTTTTCATCTATAAGCATTGCTATGTCGCGCGTTACAGCCGGGAATTTAGGCAGTCCCTTGTATTTGCGCTCGGGATTTATAAATTTGAGCATTTCGGTAAAATTCAATTCCGCCGCATAGCAGGGTACTCCGATCTCAAAATTTGAAAGCGTGTCGGGATGTACCTCACCCACAATTCCCGCAATATTTCCGTTAATAACAATCTGCGCGGTTCTTCCGGGATGGAAGGACGGATTGTTTTTTACCGCCTTATATTTTACATTCTCGATACAGAGGTTGTCAAACAGCTTTTCGCAAATGCCTTTTATATCATAGAAATCGATCTTGCCGCCGTACATACCTATCGAAATCATTTCGGGTTCGGAGGGAAGCTCGTTTTTATCGGCTTTAGGAATATAAATTTTATTTATTTCAAAAAGACCGGCTTTTTCGTTTCTGTGATTATAGTTATGCGAAAGAATTTCAAGCATACCGGAAAGGGCGGTGGTACGCATAACGGAAGTGTCCTCGCCGAGAGGGTTTGTTATTTGTACGCATTTTCTAAAAGGACTGTCCGGAGCAAGGCGAAGCTTATCAAATACCGACGGGCTTGTGAATGTATAGGTATATATTTCGTTAAGACCGCATGACGTGAGTATATTCATGGCTTTATCTCTTGAAAGCTGAACAAACGTCTTTTTTCCCCGCGCCGCGCCGGAAACATTCGTTGTGGGGATATTGTCATATCCGTATATGCGGGCAATTTCCTCGGCAATATCCGCCTCGGATTCGATATCGGGACGGAATGTAGGCGCTGTGACCGTCATTTTTTCGGTATCGACCTTAAATTCAAGCCGTGTGAGTATATCCGACATTTCATCCGTTGTTATATCCGTTCCGAGAAACGCGTTTATCTTGTCGGGACGGAAATCATGGTTTTTGGGCGGTTTTATTTCGGCGCATATATCTGTAAATCCGCCGGCAACCTCGCCGCAGTCCAAAAGCTCGACAAGCTCGCAGGCGCGTTCGATTGCGGGTATAACATTATTAATATCAAGCCCCTTTTCATACCGTGACGATGCCTCGGTTCTCAGTCCGATCCTTTGAGCCGCAAGTCTTACGCTTACCGCATCGAATGTGGCGCACTCGAATATTACGGTCTGCGTATCGGGTTTTACCTCCGAGTTGAATCCGCCCATGACTCCCGCAACGGCAACAGCCTTTTCGGCATCGGATATAACGAGAGTTTCGGAGGTGAGTTTCCGGTCGATTCCGTCAAGGGTCTTGATAATTTCACCCTCAGCGGCGGGTCTTACGATGATTTTTCCGCCGGCAATATCGCGCAGGTCGAATGCGTGCATGGGCTGACCGTATTCCAAAAGAACATAATTCGTTATATCGACTATATTGTTGATCGAACGGACGCCGCAGGCGCGAAGTCTTTGAACAAGCCATTTCGGTGACGGTCCTATCTTTACGTTTTTTATCATTTTAGCCGTATACCGGGGGCATTTTTCGTCATCTCTGACCTCTACCGATATATAATTTTCTATATTATCGCCCTTTTCGGTGAATGTAGGCTTTTTCACCTTAAACGGCTTGTTGAATGTCACGGCGGTCTCTCTTGCAAGACCGATAACGCTGAAGCAGTCGGGACGGTTTGATGTTATTTCATATTCTATAATATCCTCGTTAAGACCGAAATAATCTCTTATGTCCATACCCACGGGTGTGTCCTGCGGGAGGATGAGTATTCCGTATTCCGGCTCATAGCCCAGATCCGCCGCCGTAAGTCCGAGTTCTTCGTGAGAACACATCATACCGCAGCTTTCCACACCTCTCAGGCTTCCTTTTTTTATGGTAACTCCTCCCGGAAGCTTTGACCGGTGCTTTGCGACCGGAACGATCTGTCCCTCTTTTACGTTCGGCGCTCCGGTAACGATTTGAACGGTCTCATCGCCTGTATCAACCTGACAGACAACGAGGTGGTCGGAATTTTCATGCGGCTTTATCGAAAGAATTTTTGCCGTAACAACGTTTTCGATATCGCTGCCGGGGTTTTGGATGTTTTCGACTTTTGAGCCTGTCATTGTTACCGCGTGCGCATATTCCTTTGCCGTAATTCCCGATATATCGGTATAATCGGAGAACCAGCTCATAGGTACTTTCATATATAATCACTCCTAAATCATTTCTGAATTATTTTTAAATATCTTTTTACATCGCCCGGAGATTTCATAACATAAACATTCTTTTCGGCAATATTTATATCTCCGAGCATTTTATAAAACTTAAATTTGTTTCTGCGTCCGTCAATAAGAACCCACTTTATAAATTCAAGGTCAAGCTTTTCCGGGCAGCCGTTTCCCATATCCGGACGGGTCTTTCCTCTGTATTTAAAATATCGCTTTATTACGCGATAAAGACATATAAATCTGTTCAATTCCATAAATATGACGGTATCGGCTCTTTTTATCCGTTCCTCCATATAAGCGGACGAATAATTACCTTCGATTATCCATTTGTCCTTTTTGATGATTTCCTTTACGCGGCGCTTCATTTTTTCCTTGGGCAGCTCTTTCCAACCGGGAAGCCAATGAATACTGTCGAGATGAGTCGGATCAATGCCGTATTTTTCGCCGAGAATGTCGGCAAGGGTGGATTTCCCCGAACCCGAAAACCCGAAAATGACTATCCGCCGCGGGATTTTGTTTCCCTTATCCATCAGAACTGATTTAAAAATCTCAGATCGTTTTCAAAGAACAATCTCATATCGTCGATATCGTAACGGCGCATTGCGACTCTTTCAAGCCCGAGACCGAACGCAAAGCCGCTGTATATTTCGGGATCGATACCGCAGTTTGACAATACCTTGGGATGAACCATTCCGCAGCCGAGAAGCTCTATCCAGCCCTCGCCCTTGCATACGCGGCAGCCCTCTCCGCCGCATACAAAGCATGAAATATCAAGCTCGGCGCTCGGTTCGGTGAACGGGAAATGGTGCGGGCGGAAACGAACCTTTGTTTCACTTCCGTAAAGCTCCTTTATAAACGTCTCGAGAGTTCCCTTTAAGTCTGCCATTGTTACGCCCTTATCGACAACAAGTCCCTCTATCTGATGAAAAACGGGGGAGTGGGTGGCGTCAACCGCGTCGCTTCGGTATACTCTGCCCGGAGCGATAATACGGATAGGCGGTTTTTGTTTTTCCATAACACGGACCTGAATAGAGGAGGTCTGAGTACGGAGAAGAATGTTTTCTTTTATATAGAAGGTGTCCTGCGTATCTCTTGCCGGGTGATTTTTCGGAATATTGAGAGCCTCAAAATTATAATAGTCATATTCCACATCGGGACCCTCGGCAATTTCAAAGCCCATTCCTATGAATATATCCTTTATCTCGTTCATGACCTGAGAGAGAGGATGATATTTTCCCATCGCCTGAGCTTTTCCGGGCATTGTAACGTCGATAACCTCGGATTTAAGTTTAATATCCTGCAATTTTTTGCTTATTTCCGCCTTTTTTTCGTCTATTTCTTTTTCGAGAAAAGAACGGATATCATTAGCCATAGCGCCTATGACGGGTCTTTCTTCGGATGACAATTTGCCCATGCCTTTAAGCACGGCCGTCAGCTTTCCCTTTTTGCCGAGATACTCAACTCTTATATTTTCCAGAGCCTCAAGATCTGCGGCGCCCGATAAGACCTTTTCAACCGCTTCTTTAATTTCCTGTAACTGTCGTTTCATAAAAAAGAATCATTCCTTTCGCTGTTTATTTGATTTGTTTAATTTGATTTAAATATGATACATTTCAGTATAATTGCAATCAATAAAAATATGCCGGTGAGCAAACCCCAAGCAATAATGCTTGTGTACCACGGACCGGATTGCGCGGCGTACAGATCGGAATATTTTCGGTATTCCCAATACACATAAATCGTATGTCCGATAAAATTTCCGATAAGCACCCAAATTACGGTATTCAGAAAATTATTGAATTTTTTTTAACACAGAATAACCTCCCGATTTCCTATATCGCCGATTTCCCGAGAGCCGGCGAAGTCAAAATAAAAAAGTCCCGTCCGAAAGGGACGAAACTCCATGCTCCGCGGTACCACCCAAATTCCTGCCGCGCCGGTTTTACGGATAACGGACAGGCTCTTTTTAACACTGACGGGGTCATATTTCCGTCGGCAACTACGCATTACAGCGATATATCGATATATACGAAAAACGCCGTAACTTCACTGCCGCTGCTCCAAAACGAATATTCGATCCGTACTCTTTCCGAAAACGCTCTCAGCCCATGACGCTTTCTCTCTGACGGCGATCTTACGGTCTACTTGATTTTTTCATCGCATTTTTGAAAAATTTGTATTCAATATATTACGATATAACATTATATCATACTCTTATCCGTTTTGCAAGTATTTTTTTCGGATTTTCTTATTATTCTCTTGAAAAATAAAAGTATATATGGTAGAATGGACATAATTAAGGAAATGCCGTGCAAATCGAAATTATGTATAATAAAGTTACGGAGGACAATAATAATGAGCTTTATTTTAAATTATTCTACATCGATAAAAAATCCGTATTCCGAAAAACCCGTTGAAAATGCCGTAAACATATTAAAGCGGGATATTGAAAAATCCTTTATACCGTGCGGTGAAGCCGAAAATAACGAGATACGGCTTGTTAAAAAGGATGATATGAATTCGGAATGCTTTGAAATAAACGTGTCGGAGGAAGCCGTTGTTGTTTATGCGGGCGACGATCTCGGATTTGTCTACGGACTTTTATATATAAGCGGAAAATTTCTCGGAATAAAACCGTTCTGGTTCTGGATGGATCAAAAAATCGAAAAGACGGATAAGGCGGAGATATCCTGCGGAGTATACGAATCCGAACCGTTTGCCGTAAAATACAGAGGATGGTTTTTCAATGATGAGGTGCTGTTTTTAAAATGGAATATAAACGGAAGCAGCAACGAGGTATGGCGCATGGCGTTTGAGGCTCTTTTAAGGTGCGGCGGAAACATGACCATTCCCGGAACCGATAAGACTTCGCGAGCAAACCGCGCTCTTGCCGCCGAAATGGGACTCCTGATAACTCATCATCACGCCGAACCGCTGGGCGCCGAAATGTTTGCACGCGCATACCCCGATACTCCCGCGACATTTACCGAGCATCCCGATTTGTTTTATAAGCTTTGGGAGGATGCCGTAAAAGAGCAGAAGGAATACAATGTTATATGGAATCTTTGTTTCAGAGGGCAGGGCGATAAGCCGTTTTGGGGAGATGATACGAGCGGAAAATACGATACTCCGCAAAAACGGGGAGAGCTGATAAGCAGCGTTATGGCAAAGCAGTGCGAAATAGTGAAAAAATATGTCAAAGATCCCGTTTTCTGCACCAATCTTTACGGGGAGATCATGGAGCTTTACAAGGACGGGTACATAAAATCGGACAAGGATATAATAAAGGTCCGCGCCGATAACGGATACGGAAGGATGGTGACAAGGCGGCGGGATAATCATTCGCTCAGGGTATCGTCAATGACCGAAAAGGGCGGCGGCAGTCAGGGAATATATTATCATGTGTCTTTTTACGATCTTCAGGCGGCAAATCACATAACGGCTTTTCCGAATACCGTCGATTTTATGAACAGCGAGCTTGATAAGGTTCTTGAAAATGACGGAAAGGGATTAAATCTTACAAAAGAAGTAAGAGATGGT
>JAFLUR010000073.1:5093-9132 GCA_022508725.1 Oscillospiraceae bacterium | reverse complement strand
AATTATTCGTCACTCAAACAAATAAACATAATTAAGGAAACACCGGTTTAAAGGTGATCAAAAAATAATTTACGAAAAAATATACGCTGATTTTTCAGCGCAAAGCGCTCTGCGAACGCACTGTTTTTTCGCCGCTGAGGCTAGATTATTTTTTGCTGTAGATTTATCCGGTGTTTCCTAAAGAACCGTATTCTACGGGCGGTTTAAAAATTTCGGGAGGGTGTGAACAAATGAACTACCATGCGTCGGACACAGATGAGATAGCCGGAAAATTCGGCACCGATATACAAAAGGGACTGAGCGGCGAGGCATATCGCAGAAATTTTGAAAGGTACGGAGAAAATGTAATAAAAAGCAAAAAAAAGCAAAGTATTCTGCGTAAATTTTTCGAGCAGTTCAATGATTTTATGATAATAGTTTTGCTTGCGGCGGCGGGGATCTCCTTTGCGGCGGCTGTGTGCGGCGGCGGGGATCCGGTCGATCCGATCATAATACTTGCGATAGTTGTGCTTAACGCGGTCATGGGCGTTGTTCAGGAGAGCAAGGCGGAAAAGGCGATCGCCGAGCTTGAAAAGATTTCCGCGCCCACGGCGGTCGTTATAAGGGAGGGCGCGGAAAAAACGGTTCCCGCCGCGGAGGTTGTTCCGGGGGATATACTTGTGCTGAATGCCGGGGATATCGTGGCGGCGGACGCAAGACTTATCGAGGCGGCGGAGCTTTGCTGCAATGAATCCGCCCTCACGGGGGAATCGGCGGAAAGCTCAAAATCGGTATGCTCCGTAAGCGAGGATACGCCGCTTGCCGAAAGGGTGAATACGGTATATTCGTCCTGTGCCGTGACGTCGGGCAGGGGCAAGGCTATCGTTTGCGCGTCGGGTATGGATACCGAGGTGGGAAGAATCGCAGGACTTATCATAACCGGCGAAAACCGCAGGACGCCTTTGCAAAACCGGCTTGCCGATATGGGCAGAACGCTTGCGGCGGCGGCGCTTTTTATCTGTGTTGTAATTTTTATGGTGGGAATATATAAAGGCACTCCCCCGTTCGATATGTTTATAACCTCGGTAAGCCTTGCGGTGGCGGCTATACCTGAGGGACTTGCGGCGGTGGTAACGGTAATGCTTGCGATAGGCGTGAGGCGTATGGCGGATTGCGGTGCGGTCATACGCCATCTTCCGTCGGTGGAAACGCTCGGGAGCGCGGATGTGATATGCTCGGATAAAACCGGAACACTCACGCAGAACAGAATGCGCGTTGTGCGCGTAAGCTCGGAGGATGACATAAAAATGCTCAAGCTTGCCGCGCTGTGTACAAACGGCGATAACGGGGGAAGCAAAAATCCTACCGAGGACGCCGTTATTTCGGCGGTGCGGGAGATAGGGGAGAATAAGGAGGCGCTTGACAGGCGCTGCAAAAGGATAGGCGAGCTTCCGTTTGACTCGTCAAGAAAGCTGATGAGCGTAATATGCAGAAACGGCGGAAAAAATATTATTGTAACAAAGGGAGCGCCCGATATACTGCTTGATAAATGCAGCGAGTATTATGACGGAAAAAAAGCGGCGGCTTTGAGCGGAGGTAAGCTTGCGGAAATAAGGAAAAATAACAGCGAGCTTGCGGCGCAAGGATTAAGAGTCATAGGCGTGGCGTACAAGGAAACGCAAAGCGAGGATATAACGGAAGAAAAGCTTGTATTTGCGGGACTTATAGGCATAGAGGATCCTCCGAGAAAAGAGGCGGCGGAGGCGATAAAGGTATGCGGCAAGGCGGGTATAAGAGCGGTCATGATAACGGGTGATCAGAAAGCAACGGCGGCGAAAATAGCCTCGGATATAGGCATAGCCTCGGAGTATGCGGTTACGGGCAGCGAGATAGACGCCATGGATGACAAAAGGCTCGGCGATGTTTTGGATAAATGCTCGGTATATGCGAGAGTTACTCCGGAGCATAAGATGAGGATAGTAAAGGGATTTCAAAGAAAGGGCAATGTGGTCGCGATGACCGGGGACGGAGTAAACGACGCGCCGGCGCTGAGGAGCGCGGATATAGGCTGTGCCATGGGAATAAGCGGCACCGATGTATCGAGAGCGGCGGCGGATATGGTGCTTACCGATGATAATTTTGCGACAATAGTGGAGGCTGTCAGACAGGGCAGAGGAATATATGATAATATACATAAAGCGGTAAAATTTCTGCTGTCGAGCAATATCGGGGAAATTCTTACGATTTTTGCCGGGATAATCATGGGTGGTGCATCACCGCTGTGTGCGGTACAGCTTTTGTGGGTAAATCTTGTTACCGATTCGCTGCCCGCGGTAGCGCTGGGACTCGATCCGATAAACGATGATATCATGGACGGCAGAAAAAAGCGGGCGAAAAAGAGTCTGTTTGATTTTGACGCCGGTCTTTCGATATTTTTGGAGGGCTGTATGATAGGCGCGTTGGCGGTATTGGCGTTTGTTATGGGAAAGGTGCTTTTCGGCGGGACGGACACGGGCAGAACGATGGCATTTTGCGTATTGTCGATGTCGCAGCTTGTTCATGCGTTTAATATGAGAAGTGAAAAGAGCGTGTTCAAGGCGGGAATATTCCGGAACAAGCCTCTTGTTTGGTCGGCGGTCGCGGGAATTGTTTTGCAGGTGTCCGTGGTTATGATACCGCAGGTTTCGGCGGTGTTCAAGGCGGTTGCTTTGTCGGCCGGCGAATGGATGACGGTAGCGGGATTGTCGATAATGCCGCTTTTGTTGGTAGAGCTTGAAAAAAAGGTATCGGGAGCGAATAAGGAGGAATAATATTTTCCGGTTATTGCCGGGCGAAGCAAAGCCGTGCCGCCGTATTTTCGAGCGGTGCGGCTTTGTTTCGGTTTTAGGGACAGCATTTGCCGCAAGGCGAAAATCCGCCTGCTGCGGCTTCTTCACGGCTGTTTAGGTATACTCTGTTTTTTTCTTTTGGAAGCGTATAACAGGTTAGCTTGTGAAATTTCTTTGAATTCCTGTTTCCTATGTATTTTGCCTTTGGGATTTCCGTTTCGTCAATATAATCACGGGAAGTCGAATTATTGTCTGTTAAAGGAATTTCCGTTTCGTCAATGTAATCCGCAAGAGAAGTCGAATTATCGATCAAAGGGATTTCCGGCAAGGGTATTTCCGTTGGTGTGAATGTTTCCTCCGCCGCGGGTCGGACGGTCGGAACGATGATTTCGGCAGTTTCGGACGCCGAACAGCCGGCAATAAACATTGTTAAGGATAGTGCAAGTAATAATTTTTTCATGGTCCTGTCCTTTCAAAAACTATATATATTATTATACACATTTATTATCATTATGTCAATATTGTTGCCCATAATAAATATGTATAATTTCGTCTGTGTATATTATAATTATACATGGACGGTGATATAAATGATTGATACCGATTTTATTGCGGAAAGAATCGCAAAATTAAGGACGGAAAAGAATATTTCCGCACGAGATATGAGTCTGAGTTTGGGGCAAAGTCCAAACTATATAAACAACATTGAAAATAAAAAGGCTCTGCCTTCCATGAAAATGTTTATTTATATCTGTGAATTTCTCGATATTGAACCTAAAGATTTTTTTGAGGAAAATTTTCCGAGTCCGAGAAAATTAAGCAAGGCTATGGCGGCATTTAAGTCGCTTTCTCCGAAACAGCTTGAATTATTGATGTCTATTGCAAAAGAAATGAAATAACGGCTGTTACTGTTTTTTACCGGGAGGTTATTATGAAAATATATGATGCCGTAGTCCACAGAATATGGTCACTATGCAAAGAGCAAGGCATTACGCCCAACGGATTGAGTTACAAATCGGGTGTGTCGCAGTCAACAATAAAAAGCATACTGAACGGTGAAAGCAAAAATCCCGGAATTGTAACAATAAAAAAGCTATGCGACGGACTTGATATAAGCATATCGGATTTTTTCGGTACGGACGAGTTTTGGACATCAGAACAAGATCTTAAATGATACTGAACAAAAAAACCGCCTTGATTGCTCAAGGCGGTTTTTTAAAACGGCATTTCGG
>JAFLUR010000073.1:0-4993 GCA_022508725.1 Oscillospiraceae bacterium | reverse complement strand
GATTGCTCAAGGCGGTTTTTTAAAACGGCATTTCGGCGGGTGTGCCCCCTCCCGCTATTGTTTTATAATTTTTTCTTGCAATTTTCGACAAAATAATATATAATAAATTACGGAAAGGTATACCAACGGTTAGGCGGTTCAAAGCCCCCTATTCCTTATGAGAGGGGGTGTTAATTATGGATTACGATATTTATTTATTTTTAGTAAATACATATTATATAATACATAATATCATTATAATTTTTAAAATTATAATAAAAAATAACCGCCCATACAGCAAAAGACAGCGGTTATTTTTCAACTCAAATCTTAGGCTTGAACCGTCTATGCGGTATGCCTTTCTTTCGTTTTTATTGTATCACATATTCAAATTGGTGTCAATAGTTTTTTTTAAGCAAAAAAGACAAGCTGTCAAATAAATAAAATCAACGGAACAAGATCTTAAATGATATTGAACAAAAAAACCCGCCTTGATTTCTCCCGGCGGTTTTTTAAAACGGCATTTCGGCGGGTGTGCCCCCTCACGCATTTCTTTTGACCCGAAGTACACAAGCGGCACAATCTCTGCTTCAAAATGTACGTTATAAACTGTTTTTCGGATTATATTACCCAAAATTCCTTGACCTTGCTTTTGGCGTCATCGTCGGAGAGATTGAATTTTGAGGCGATTTTCTTTGCGGCATCGGTCATTGCCATACCGCATCCTTGACATATTTCAACAGCCGAACGAATATCTTCCGCTTGTCATTCTTATATTATCATAATTGAGCCTTTTTTTCAAGACCAAAGTTAAAAAAATACCGCGTTATCGGAAACCCGATAACGCGGCTTTTTTATGAATTTAACAATATATTATTTCTTTTCCTTAATAGCCGCCTGAGCCGCCGCAAGTCTTGCGATCGGAACTCTGAACGGTGAGCAGGAAACATAAGTCAAGCCTATATTATGGCAGAACTCAACCGTTGACGGGTCGCCGCCGTGCTCGCCGCATATACCCAGCTTAATATCCGGGCGTGTAGCCTTACCCATCTCGGCAGCCATCTTAACGAGCTTGCCCACGCCTGTCTGATCGAGTCTTGCAAACGGATCCGACTCATAGATCTTATTCGCATAATATGCGTCAAGGAATTTGCCCGCATCGTCACGCGAGAAGCCGAATGTCATCTGTGTAAGGTCGTTTGTACCGAATGAGAAGAATTCCGCCTCCTGTGCCACCTGATCGGCTGTGAGAGCCGCTCTCGGTATCTCTATCATTGTACCCACCTTATAAACAAGGTTTGAACCGCTTTCCTTTATAATTGCGTCGGCTGTTTCGACAACCGTCTTTTTAACGAATGCAAGCTCCTTTACCTCGCCTACAAGCGGGATCATGATCTCGGGAACAATATCCCACTCGGGATGAGCTTTTTTAACGTTTATAGCCGCCTTTATAACCGCTCTTGTCTGCATAGCCGCAATTTCCGGATATGTTACCGCAAGACGGCAGCCGCGGTGTCCCATCATCGGGTTAAACTCGTGAAGAGATGCGATGATAGCCTTGATATCGGCAACCGATTTGCCCTGTGTCTGAGCCAAAAGCTCAATATCCTTTTCCTCTGTCGGAACAAACTCATGAAGCGGCGGATCGAGGAAACGAATTGTAACCGCCTGACCCTCCATAGCTGTATAAAGCTGTTCAAAATCGCCCTGCTGCATCGGTTCAAGCTTTGCAAGAGCCGCTTCTCTCTGCTCGACGGTATCGGAGCATATCATCTCACGGATAGCCGCAATTCTGTCGGGATCAAAGAACATATGTTCGGTACGGCAAAGACCGATACCCTCCGCGCCGAATGACATAGCCTGCTTTGCGTCCTTGGGAGTGTCGGCATTTGTTCTTACCTTAAGTGTGCGGTATTTATCCGCCCATTCCATAATTCTGCCGAATTCGCCGCCTATCGACGCATCGACCGTATCTATTGCCTCACCGTAAATTTTACCTGTGGAGCCGTCCAGCGAAATCCAGTCGCCCTCTTTATAAACCTTGTCCGCAAGAGTAAACTGCTTGTTTGCCTCGTCCATTTTTATCTCACCGCAGCCGGATACACAGCAGGTTCCCATACCTCTTGCAACAACCGCCGCATGGCTTGTCATACCGCCTCTTACCGTGAGAATACCCTGTGAATAGTGCATACCCTCGATATCCTCGGGAGATGTTTCAAGTCTTACCAAAACGACCTTTTTGCCTGCCTTTGCCCATTCGGTAGCGTCCTCGGCGGTAAATACTATCTGACCGCAAGCCGCGCCCGGAGATGCCGCAAGCGCCTGTGCCACGGGAGTCGCCGATTTAAGCTTTGCCGCATCAAACTGCGGGTGCAGAAGTGCGTCAAGCTGTTTCGGGTCTATCATCAATACCGCTTCCTGCTCCGTTATCATGCCCTCGTCAACGAGATCGCACGCGATTTTAAGAGCCGCGGCAGCCGTTCTCTTACCGTTTCTTGTCTGGAGCATATAGAGCTTTTTATCTTCGATCGTAAACTCCATATCCTGCATATCGCGATAATGCTTTTCGAGCTTTGAGCTTATCTCAACAAATTGATTATACGCCTCCGGCATAACCTCTTTAAGCTGATCGATCGTCTGCGGAGTTCTTACGCCGGCAACAACGTCCTCGCCCTGCGCGTTCATAAGAAATTCACCGTAAAGCTTCTTCTCGCCCGTGGACGGATTTCTTGTAAACGCAACGCCTGTTCCGGATGTATCGCCCGTGTTTCCGAATACCATCATCTGCACGTTTACGGCTGTACCCCAATCTGAGGGAATATCGTTCATTCTTCTGTAATAGATGGCTCTCGGATTATCCCATGAACGGAATACGGCTTTTATTGCGCCCATAAGCTGTTCTTTCGGGTCGGACGGGAAATCCGTGCCGATTTTAGCCTTGTATTCCGCCTTGAATTGATTTGCAAGCTCCTTCAAATCGTTCGCGTCAAGCTCCGTATCGAGAGTAACGCCCTTTTTCTCTTTCATTTGGTCGATAAGCTCTTCAAAATACTTCTTGCCCACCTCCATAACAACATCCGAATACATCTGAATAAAACGGCGGTATGAATCGTAAGCGAAACGCGGATTGTTTGTTTTCTTTGCAAACGCCTCAACAACCTCATCGTTAAGACCGAGATTAAGAATGGTATCCATCATGCCCGGCATTGACGCTCTCGCTCCGGAACGAACCGATACAAGCAGAGGATTTTCGAGATCGCCGAACTTTTTACCCACGATCTCTTCCATTTTTGCGATATATTCCATGATCTCCGCCTGAATTTCGGCGTTTATGGTTTCACCGTCGGCATAATACTGCGTGCAAGCCTCCGTGGTGATCGTGAAACCCTGAGGAACCGGCATTCCCAAACCTGTCATTTCGGCAAGATTTGCGCCTTTTCCGCCGAGAAGGTTTCGCATTGTTGCATTACCTTCCTTAAAAAGATAAACGAATTTTTTACTCATTTGAGTACCTCCTATAAAAAAATTATCCCGGGCGCTGAATTGTTACAAGTCCCTTGTCTTTATTATATCAATATATTGGTGAAATGTCCATACAAATTTTTCAAAAGCGCAACAAATTTTTCATATTTTCTTGCGCTCATTTGATAAATATGATATAATTAAGTATATAAAGATGTTATTGATCGGGATGAACGGCATTTCGGATTTGATACACGTCATTAAGCATACGGCACATTATAAATAAATTTATTTGGGAGGAAAATTTAATGGCATCGTTCCTGATTGATTATGAAAATGTGACATCGGACGGGTTAGCGGGAATAGAATTGCTCGGAAGAGATGATGAAACAGTTATTTTTTACAGTGACAAAGCGGATAAGATCACCTTTGACATATATGAGAAGATGAAGAAATCAAAGTCGGAAATTACAATGCGAAAGGTCAATGTGGGCTCCAAAAACGCGCTTGATTTTCAGCTTGCATCATATCTGGGCTATCTTATCGGCATGAATAATTCGGATATCTACTTTGTGATAAGCAAAGATCAAGGCTTCAGCGTTCTGAAGGATTTCTGGGAGGAGGCAAATATCCTGTTTATGCCGGATATTTCCTCGGCGATCGATTATTTAAAAAGAACCGATACGGAATCGGTGCAGGTCGGCAAAAATACCGCGGCATACACAAATAACGCGCCGGTAAATAACGACATATCAAATAATTCGCTGAGCTTGGAGTTGACGCAAGTTCTCAAAAGCACCGTAACCGTCAGCACGGAATTGACAAGTATTGTTAAGCTTGTGGATACGGTAAATTCTTCGCAGATGGACAGATGCACCGGCTGCCGCAAGGTCAGCGATTATTTAAAAGAAAACTATGCAAGCGAAAAAGCGAAAACAATATATAATCTTGTCAAGGTATTTATAAAAGATGAAAAAACCGTGCCAAATTCCGAAATGGCACGGGTTCTCAAGAATGTTGCGGCAAGCGGTACGGAAATTGCACAAATTATTGAAATTGTAAATACAAGCAAAGCAAATGTAAACAAATCCCACAAATGTCAAGCCGTTAATAATGCCCTGTGCAAAAAATACGGCAGTGAAAAGGCCGGAAAAATATACAAACTTGTTAAGCCGTATATAAAGGGTGAAGAAATCACGTCAAATCCCGAAATGGCGCGAGTTCTCAAAAAAGCTGTAACAAGCAGTACGGAAATTGAACAAATTGTCAAACTTGTAAATACAGATCCAAAGAATGTTCATGATATTCTGGGAAAAAAATATAAAGAAAAGGGTTCGGAAATATATAAACTTATCAAACCGTATATAAATAAACAGCCGTCCTAAAAAGCGGCTTTTTTATTTTTGTCTGTCCCCTTAACGCATCCGACGAAAATTATTCCTTAATGTTTTATATATCAATCCCCGCCTCAATTTACACGAAAAAAAGCCACTGCAGTGCAATGGCTTTTCGTTCCGGCAGCTTTCTATCTTCCCGGGCGGTCTCCCGCCAA
>JAFLUR010000072.1 GCA_022508725.1 Oscillospiraceae bacterium | reverse complement strand
ATCGTGGTCTCAACGATCGGAACGGTGATCATGTTCTTCTTTGCATCTTCAATACCCTTGCGGATAGCGTCGGGAACTTCTGCCGCCTTGCCCATGCCGCAGCCTACGTGACCATTGTGGTCGCCAACTACTACAAGCGCGCTGAATCTGAATGTTCTACCGCCCTTTACAACCTTTGCAACACGGTTCAGATATACAAGCTTCTCCTGCAAATCAAGTGCTCCCGCATCTATTCTCTCTGCCACAAAATCTACCTCCTTTTATTAGAATTCCAATCCGCCTTCTCTTGCGCCCTCCGCAAGAGCGGCAACTCTGCCGTGATAAACATATCCGCCTCTGTCGAATACCACAGACTTTATATTCTTTTCGAGTGCGCGCTTTGCCACCGTCTCGCCGACCTTCTTTGCGGCGTCGATATTTCCGCCGTACCCGTTAAAGTCCTTATCCATTGTCGATGCCGATACCAATGTTGTTCCGGCAACGTCGTCTATTACCTGCGCATAGATATGCTTTGCGCTTCTGAACACGTTAAGACGAGGTTTTTCCGCTGTTCCGGAAATGTTCTTTCTTACCCGTCTGTGACGCTTTAATCTTGCCTTATTGCTGTCCGGCTTTTTTATCATTAAAAACACTTCCTCTCTTATTTCTTCTTACCGCCCGCTTTTCCTTCCTTGCGGCGGATTACCTCATCGACATATTTGATACCCTTGCCCTTATACGGCTCCGGCATTCTGAATTCGCGTATCTTGGCAGCCGTTTCGCCCACGACCTCTTTGTTCGCGCCCTTTACGATGATCTTGTTGGGCTGCGGAACCTCAAGTGTGATACCCTCTGCCGCCGTATATTCCACCGGATGCGAATAACCCAGCGTAAGCACCAGCTTTTTGCCCTGCATCTGCGCTCTGTATCCGACACCGTTTATTTCAAGCTCCTTTGTGAAGCCGTCCGTTACGCCTACCACCATATTGTTGATAAGTGTGCGTGTCAAGCCATGAAGTGACTTGTGATTTTTTTCCTCGGACGGACGTTCAACCGTAAGAACCCCGTTTTCAAGCTTTAATATCATATCGCTGTGAAGCTTACGCGAAAGTGTTCCTTTCGGACCCTTGACCGTAACTTCATTGTCATTACCGATCTTCACATCGACTCCTGCGGGGATCGTTATCGGTAATTTTCCGATTCTTGACATTTAAAGACACCTCCTCATGTTTTTTTATTCTGTTACCAGATGTACGCCAAAACTTCGCCGCCTATATTTTCTTTTCTTGCTTTTTTGTCGGTCATAACGCCCTTTGATGTCGATATGACCGCTATGCCCAAACCCTTGAGCACGCGCGGAAGCTCGTCTGCGCCCGCATATATTCTCAAACCGGGCTTTGATACTCTTTTAAGACCCGAAATAACCTTTTCTTTGTTGGGTCCGTATTTTAAAGCAATTCTTATCACGCCCTGCTTACCGTCTTCTATTACCTGATAATTTTTAATGTAGCCCTCTTCGTTCAGAATTTCGGCTATCGCCTTCTTCATATTTGACGCAGGCACATCCACTGTTTCATGCTTTGCGGAATTTGCGTTTCTGATACGAGTGAGCATATCTGCGATAGGATCGGTTATCTGCATTAAATTTACCTCCTTTTCTTTTTACCGGCCGCCTTTTACCAACTTGCCTTTCTTACGCCCGGAATTTGTCCTTTATAAGCCAATTCTCTGAAACAGATTCGGCATATACCGAATTTTCTCAAATATGCATGAGGTCTTCCGCATATCTTGCATCTCGTATAAGCCTGTGTGCTGTACTTGGGTTTTCTCTGCTGTTTCAATACCATTGCTTTTCTTGCCATTTTTTACCCTCCTTAAATCAGCGGATAAACGGAGCGCCCATCAATGTAAGCAGCTCACGCGCTTCTTCGTCCGTCTTTGCCGTTGTGACAATTATAATATCCATACCGCGGATCTTGTCTATCTTATCGTAATCTATTTCGGGGAATATAAGCTGTTCCTTTACGCCCATGGAATAATTTCCTCTTCCGTCAAAGGCGTTGGGATTGATTCCGCGGAAATCCCTTACTCGCGGCAAAGCCACATTAAATAATCTATCTAAAAACTCATACATTCTGTCCGATCTCAATGTTACCTTACAACCGATGTTCATACCCTCTCTGAGCTTGAAGTTGGCAACCGATTTCTTTGCCTTTGTAACGATAGGCTTCTGACCCGTTATGGCGGCAAGGTCGTTCATTGCCGCGTCTATCGCTTTGGGATTGTCGCGCGCTTCGCCCATACCGATATTTATAACGATCTTCTCAAGCTTCGGTATCTGCATCGGACTTTTGTATTCAAATTTTTGCATAAGCGCCGGAGCAACATCTTTGTTGTATTTTTCCAACATTCTTGTCATTGTATAAGTGCCTCCTCTCTAAATATTATCAGTCGTTGAATACTTCACCGCATTTTTTGCAGTATCTCATCTTCTGACCGTCATCCAAAATTCTGATACCGGTCCTTGCCGGTTTGTTGCAGCTTGAGCAAACTCTCATGACCTTTGATGCGTAGATCGGGGTCTCCATACGGATTATTCCGCTCTCCTGACCCTGCATACGCGCCTTCTGATGCTTCTTCGCAACGGCCACTCCCTCGACTATGACCTTTCCCTCTGCCGGAAACGCCGTTATCACCTTGCCCTGCTTGCCTTTATCCTTACCTGACAGCACCTGTACGGTGTCGCCTCTTTTAACGTGCATTTTTTTCATTGTCTACCCTCCTTATAAAACTTCCGGAGCCAATGACAATATCTTCATATATTCTTTATCTCTGAGCTCTCTTGCAACAGGGCCGAATATACGAGTGCCTCTCGGATTTTTATCATCTCTGATTATAACCGCCGCGTTCTCGTCAAATCTTACATACGAGCCGTCCGGACGCTTTATGCTCTTAACGGTCCTTACAACGACCGCCTTTACAACGTCACCTTTTTTTACAACGCCGCCCGGCGTTGCTTTTTTTACCGAACAAATTATCTCATCGCCGACCGCGGCGTATCTCTTCTTTGAACCGCCTAATACACGAATACACATTACTTCCTTGGCGCCTGTGTTGTCGGCAACCTTCAGAAATGTCTGCTGTTGTATCATGCTTGTTTCCTCCTTCCTAAAATAACAGAAAATTATTGAGCCTTCTCCATTATTTCAACCAATCTCCATCTCTTATCCTTTGACAGAGGTCTTGTTTCCATTACCTTTACTCTGTCGCCGATACCGCACGCGTTCTCTTCGTCATGCGCCTTGAGCTTATAGGTTCTTTTTACGACCTTGCCGTATAATTTATGCTTTACGCTGTATTCAATTGCAACCACAACGGTTTTATCCATCTTATTGCTGATTACCTTACCGATCTTTACCTTACGGGTATTTCTGGCCACTTAAAGTCCTCCTCTCTGACTTAAAAAGGTTATTTCCGAAACAACCGGTTTCCCTGCCGGTTTATATAAAAAGCTTTTTACGCTCCGTCAATCTTTAAACTGCGGAATTTTCCGCTTCTCTTTCATGAATGATGGTCTTAATGCGAGCGATAGTCTTTTTAACGTCGCCGATTCTCTTGGGGTTTTCCAGCTGATTTATAGCATTCTGGAATCTGAGATTGAAAAGCTCCTGCTTATTCTCGGCGAGCTTTTGCATCAATTCTTCATTTGAAAACTCTCTGAGTTCAGTTACCTTCATTATTATTCACCATCCTCTGCTTCACGCTTTACAAACTTGCACTTGATAGGCAATTTGTGCATAGCAAGACGCATAGCCTCTCTTGCGATCTCTTCGCTTACACCGCCTATCTCGAACATAACTCTGCCCGGCTTTACCACCGCTACCCAGTATTCCGGTGAGCCTTTACCGCTTCCCATTCGTGTCTCGGCGGGCTTTTGTGTTATGGGCTTATCCGGAAAAATCTTTATCCAGACACTGCCGCCTCTTTTTGTATATCTTGTCATCGCGATACGGGCAGCCTCAATCTGTCTTGATGTGATCCATGCCGGCTCGAGTGCCTGCAAACCGAACTCGCCGTTTGATACAACGTTGCCTCGTGTTGCTTTTCCTTTCATTCTGCCGCGCATTACACGTCTGTACTTTACTCTTTTGGGTAATAACATTATTGTCTGCCTCCTTCCGCCTTATTCTTGTTTGACTTTTTATTGTCGTTAAGGACCTCGCCCTTGTATATCCAAACCTTTACTCCGATTATTCCGTAAGTCGTATTTGCCTCGGCAAATCCGTAATCTATATCGGCGCGGAGTGTCTGAAGGGGAATTGTTCCCTCATGATAATGCTCGGTGCGGGCAATTTCTGCGCCGCCCAAACGGCCGCTTACGCCCGTTTTGATGCCCTTTACGCCCAGACGCATACTTCTTCCCATAACCTGCTTCATTGCGCGTCTGTAGGAAATTCTTCTTTCAAGCTGCGATGCGATATTCTCGGCTACAAGCTGCGCGTTTATATCCGGCTGCTTTATCTCCATGATATTCACGTTCACGCTTTTACCGGTCATTTTTTCAAGCTCTGTTTTGAGCTTATCGATCTCGCTTCCGCCGCGTCCGATTATGATACCGGGCTTTGCGGCATATATCGTAACATATACTCTTTCGGCTTTTCTTTCGATCTCGATTTTTGAAATGCCCGCTTCATACCGGATCTTGCCTTCCTTTGTTTTGCTTTCCTTTATGAATTTTCTTATATTGTAATCCTCGACCAAATTATCGCCGAATTCTTTCTTTCCCGCATACCACTTGGAATCCCAGTCCTTTATGATACCGACTCTGAGTCCGTGCGGATTAACTTTCTGTCCCATACTTGACCTCCTTTATCTGATTATTCTTTTTCGGATAAAACAAGCGTTATATGACTTGTTCTCTTTAATATTTTAAACGCTCTGCCCTGCGCTCTCGGTCTTATTCTTTTGAGGGTCGGACCCTGAGTCGCAAAGCACTCTGATATATACAATGAATTTACATCCATATTATTGTTGTTTGATGCGTTGGCAATTGCCGAATTGAGCAGCTTTATCAAAATCTCGCTTGCCGCCTTCGGAGTATTTTTAAGAATACCCATCGCAACGCCTACAGGCTTGTTTCTTATCAAATCAAGTACGATCTTGACCTTTCTTGATGATATACGAGCATATTTTACTGTTGCGCGTGCTTCCATCTATGGATTTCCTCCTTTCGGAATTTTATATTTAATTATCTTATCTGCTTGTTTTTGCTCCCGCGTGACCTCTGTAGGTTCTTGTCGGCGCAAACTCACCGAGCTTGTGTCCCACCATATCCTCGCTTATAAACACGGGAACGTGCTTTCTTCCGTCATGCACCGCAATGGTGTGTCCCACCATCTCGGGGAATATTGTGGAAGCTCTTGACCATGTCTTTATAACCTTTTTCTCATTTGCCTCGTTCATTTTGTCTATTCTGTTTATGAGGCGTTCCTCAACATAGGGTCCTTTTTTTGTCGATCTTCCCATTTCCGGTCCTCCTTTCGATTGATATAATTATTTGGAGTTTCTTCTCTTAACGATAAACTTATCTGTCTTATTCTTTGTTTTTCTCGTTTTGTATCCGAGAGCCGGTTTACCCCACGGTGTAACGGGCGCCGGACGTCCGATGGGCGATTTGCCCTCACCGCCGCCGTGCGGGTGATCGTTCGGGTTCATTACAACACCGCGGACTGTGGGTCTGATACCCATATGACGTTTTCTTCCCGCTTTTCCGATCGAGATATTTTCATGCTGGATGTTTCCTATCTGACCGATGGTAGCCTTGCAGTCAAGGCGGATAAGACGAACCTCTCCCGACGGGAGTCTTATCTGCGCGTAGCCGTTCTCCTTTGCCATAAGCTGAGCGCTGTTTCCCGCCGAACGAACAAGCTGTCCGCCTCTGCCCGGATAGAGCTCGATGTTGTGGATAAGAGTACCGACCGGTATATCCTTTATAAACAAAGCGTTGCCCGGCTTTATATCCGCGCCCTCGCCCGATATCACCTTATCTCCGTCGGTAACTCCGAGCGGTGCGATGATATATGATTTTGTTCCGTCCTCATACTCCAAGAGCGCGATGTTTGCGCTTCTGTTGGGATCGTACTCGATGCCGATGACCGTAGCCGGCATACCGTCTTTATTTCGCTTAAAATCAATTATTCTGTATTTTCTTCTGTTTCCGCCGCCTCTGTGACGTACGGTAATCCTGCCGTATGAATTTCTGCCGGCATTCTTTTTTACCGTGCTGAGCAACGAACGTTCCGGCTCAGTCTTTGTTATTTCCGCAAAATCGGAAACCGTCATAAATCTTCTGGCGGGTGAAGTGGGATTATACTTTTTTATAGCCATCCCTGTCACTCTCCTTTTCTGTGTTTTATGGTTTTACATCTCGAAAAATTCTATAACCTTGCTGTTCTCTTTCAATGTAACGATAGCCTTTTTCCATGACGGGCGTCTGCCTTCGTATCTGCCCATTCTTTTCTTTTTGCCCGTAACATTCATCGTGTTGACTTTTGCGACCTCAACGCCGAAAATCTCTTCAACAGCCTTTTTGATCTCTATTTTGTTTGCGTTCACATCGACCTTGAATGTGTATCTCTTGTATTCGTTGCCCTGTCTGTCGTATACCTTTTCCATACTGCGCTCCGTAATAACGGGCTTCTTTATTATATCGTATGAGTATGCCATTATGCAAGCACCTCCTCAATTTTCTCTATGGCATCCTTTGACGCCACAAATTTCTCGGCTCTGAGTATCTCATAGGTGTTCAATGTGTCAACATATGTGACCTTAACGTTTTTGATATTTCTTGCCGATCTGTAAACGTTGGTGTCGTTTTCCTTTGTAACGATCAGGGATTTTGTATCCGCGCCTATCTTTTTAAGCAATTCCGCCATTGTCTTTGTCTTGATCTCATCCATTTTGAGACCGTCTATAACGATTATCTCGTCAGCCTGCGCCTTAGCCGAAAGCGCCGATTTAACCGCAAGCCTTCTCACCTTTTTGTTGAGTCTGTATCTGTAATCTCTCGGCTTCGGACCCAGAGCGACGCCGCCGCCCGTCCATTGCGGGGATCTTATGCTTCCCTGTCTCGCACGGCCCGTTCCCTTCTGTCGCCACGGCTTGATTCCGCCGCCGCGAACCTCTGTGCGTGTCTTTGTGCTCTGCGTGCCCTGTCTTTGATTTGCAAGATGGTTTACGACCACTTGGTGCAGAACAGATTTATTTATTTCCGCGCCGAACACCGCTTCGTTCAATTCCATCGAACCGATATTCTCGCCCTTCATATTATATAAAACCGCTGTTGGCATGTTTTTTTCCTCCTTTCCCAAACTTTTTATCAATCAGCCTTTACGCTGTTCTTTATCATAACGAGTCCGCCCTTATTGCCCGGAACCGCTCCCTTAAGCAATATCAGACTGTTTTCCGCGTCTACCTTAACTACCTCGAGATTTTGTACGGTGACTCTGTTGACACCCATATGTCCCGGCAGCTTTTTGCCCTTCATTACGCGTCCCGGATCCGAGCAGGCGCCCATTGAACCCGAGCCTCTGTGATAGCCCGAACCGTGCGACATGGGGCCTCTGTGCAATCCCCATCTCTTCATGGGGCCCGCAAAGCCTTTACCCTTGCCGGTACCCGTCACATCAATGCGGTCGCCCTCCGCGAACACATCGACCTTGATCTCATCGCCTACATTGTAAGCGCCGGTATCCGCAAGACGAAATTCTCTTATATACTTCTTATTTGCTGTGTCAGCCTTTGCAAATTGACCCTTTTTGGGCTTATTCAGACTTTTTTCCCTTACGTCTCCGTAGCCCACGCAAAGTGCGTCGTATCCCTCGTTGTCAACCGTCTTCTTTTGAATGACAACGCACGGACCCGCTTTTATAACGGTCACGGGTATTACCTTGCCGTTATCTCCGAAAAGCTGGGTCATTCCTATTTTTGTTCCCAAAATTGCCTTTTCCATTATATTTCCTCCTAAAAAACGGTTATTGGTTTGCAAAATTCTTCGCAAACATTGACCTGCATCATAATTCCGCCGGAATTACTGCAATTTACTTTCTTACGGCAACGTCAAGCTCCACGCCTGCCGGAAGATCGAGCTTTGTAAGTGAGTCCATCGTCTTTGCGCCCGGAACCACTATGTCGATAAGTCTTTTGTGAGTTCTTCTCTCGAACTGCTCACGCGAATCCTTATATTTATGAACGGCTCTGAGTATCGTTATAACTTCCTTGTCCGTGGGAAGAGGAATGGGTCCCGATACCTTTGCGCCCGTTCTCTTCGCAACCTCGACGATCTTTTCCGCCGACTGATCCAATATAGCGTGATCGTAAGCTTTAAGCTTGATTCTGATTTTCTGGTTTGCTGCCATATCTGTCCCTCCTTTTATTATTTGATTATGACCTCTCACGGCAGCTCTGTAGAGATATTTTTTTCGAAAAAAAACAAATCCCGCATTGCCGCAGCAATCCGGGTCCGGTTAAAATTCGTCACAGGTATCCTTAAAACGGCAAAATCCGGCGCATATCCGTTCTTTCAAACAGGGCGCAGACTCCCCCCAAAGGCTTTTCCGCATTTAAAAAACGCGCAAATATTGTGTTTTCCTGTAACGTGACCTGCCGCCCGGTTTCATGAATCGGACAATCTCCGCGGAAAAACCGGACAGTATACCGATCCGCAACCTCCCGCATCATCGTTTGCCTTATGTCACAACATTTACTATAATACCATACTTTACACGCAATTGCAAGCATTCCGGACAATTTTTTCAGAAAATTTTTTGTAAAAAACAAGAGAATTTATTCCCGTGTTTTTGTGCATTTTTCACAAAAGCGGAATATCGGTAAATTAAGGAAACCGGCACGAAAAAAAGCGTCCCCGAAATTTTATTTTCAAGAACGCTTGACATATTTTCTTTTATTATACCGGAAATTTGTATCGATGTAAAGTCTGCTTATTTACTTTTTCGTAAACTTTAAAAATTTTTCGCAAAAATGTATTGACAACCGCAAAAAAATGTGTTATATTTATATACGCAGTTTGAAGCTGCCGACACATCGGAACGGCCCGGTAGTTCAGTTGGTTAGAACGCCGGCCTGTCACGCCGGAGGTCGTGGGTTCAA
>JAFLUR010000071.1 GCA_022508725.1 Oscillospiraceae bacterium | reverse complement strand
ATTTCCTCGCCATTGTCAAGCTCTTTTTTGACTTTTTTCGCAAATTATTTTTTGACTGCTTTTAATCCGGTGTTTTCTTAAATCGGCTTTTCCCAAAGAGGTCTGTTCATAAAAATTTATAAAACTTGACAGATGGCGGTAAACTACGTTATAATATAGTAATGAAACAACTGCGGAAATACCGGTCGGTGTTTCCTTATGAAAGGAGCGGTCGAAAAATGAAAAAACCGACAGTTGCCATCGTCGGACGTCCGAATGTGGGAAAATCCGCGCTTTTTAACAAAATATCCGGCGAACGCATCAGTATAGTCGAGGATACCCCCGGCGTCACCCGTGACCGTATATATATCGACACGGAGTGGAACGGCATATCATTCACTCTGATCGATACCGGAGGGATAGAGCCCGCAAGCAATGATGAAATCCTCAAACAAATGAAACGTCAGGCGGACCTTGCCGTCGATATGTCCGATGTTATCGTTCTTATGACAAATGTGCGCGACGGCGTAACGGCAAACGACACAGAGGTTGCCTATATGCTGCAAAAAGCGGGAAAAAAGATAATACTTGCGGTAAATAAAGTTGACAGCGTAGGCGAGCCCCCTCCGGAATTTTATGAATTTTATAATCTCGGGCTCGGCGACCCTATTGCGATCTCATCCGTGCACGGACTCGGGCTGGGCGATCTTCTCGATAAAATCACCGCGGAATTTCCTCCGCCGGAAAATATCGGGGAGGATGACGAAGAGCTTATAAAGGTTGCGGTCATCGGCAGACCGAACGCCGGCAAATCGAGCCTTATAAACAAGATCCTCGGAGAAGACAGAGTTATCGTAAGCGATATTGCCGGAACTACGCGTGACGCCATCGATACCCGCTGCGAAAAAAACGGAGACAAATATCTTTTTATCGATACGGCAGGAATGAGGAAAAGGGGCAAAATAGACGAGAATATCGAGCATTACAGCGTTGTGCGCTCCCTTGCCGCGATCGACAGGAGCGATGTGTGCGTTATTATGATAGATGCAAACGAAGGCGTTACCGAACAGGATACAAAAATTGCCGGATATGCGCATGAGCAAGGCAGGGCGTGTATTATCGCCGTAAATAAGTGGGATTTGATCGATAAGGACGGCAAAACGATGAACTCATTCAAAAGCCGTATCCGCGAGGGATTTTCTTTTATGTCATATGCTCCCGTTGTTTTTATATCGGCGCTTACGGGGCAGAGAACGGATAAGCTGTTTGAGGAAATAAAGGAGGCGAATATCCAGCATAAACGCAGAATATCGACGGGTATGCTGAACGACGTCCTAAACGAGGCAACCGCAAAGCAGCAGCCGCCGAGCGACAAAGGCAAGAGGCTCAAGCTGTATTACGGCACACAGGCGTCCTCCGCGCCGCCGACGTTTGTGCTTTTCGTAAATTCAAAGGAGCTTTTTCATTACTCATATCTGAGATATATCGAAAATCAAATACGCATGGCGTTCGGCTTTGACGGAACTCCGCTGCACTTTATTATAAGAGAAAAGAAAAAAGACTGAGGTGGATTTTATGATTTTAACTATATTTATTACGACTGCGGTCATCGCATATCTTCTCGGAAGCGTAAATTCGTCGATAATAATGTCAAAGCTTGTTTTTCATGCGGATATACGAAATTCCGGTTCGGGTAATGCCGGCGCGACGAATATGCTCCGTACATACGGAAAAAAAGCCGGTGTGTTTACTCTTGTCGGGGATATGCTCAAAGGTCTTATTGCCGTGCTTATAGGCGTTCTTGCCGAAAGAATAATTTTTTGGCACACCGACCCGCAGAGCGTTTATGAAACAGGTCTGTCAACGCTTCAATTTGCCTTCGTATTCGGGAAACCCCAAAACAACGCGATTTTGAAATATCTTGTTCCTGCAATTCCGTACGCCGCGGGTTTTTTTGTTATGGTGGGGCATATTTTCCCCGTATTTTTCAAATTCCGCGGAGGAAAGGGCGTTGCGACGGCGGCTGCGGTCATATTGTCGTTCGACTGGAGAATCGGCGTTGCGGTCATTTCGGCGGCGCTTATCGTAATGGCGGTGAGCAAATATGTATCTCTCGGCTCTGTCATCGGCGCGGCGGCATATCCGCTGATCACGCTCGGGGTTCTCATAAGCTCATACTCATATAAAAATCTTCTGCATTTTGTGTTTGCGCTTCTCATTGCGGCGTTGTGTATCATTAAACACATCTCCAACATAAAGCGCCTTATGCGCGGCGAGGAAAACAAGCTGGGGAAACATGAGTAAATCGATATCAAAAAATAATTCGGCTGTAACCCGAAAAAACGGTGCGAACGCTTGTGTGTCGTAAAAGCGTATATTTTTTCGTAAATTATTTTTTGATTACCTTTAATACCAATCCTCGAAACAACGGCAGACAAATCTAACAACATAAATTCCGTCTGTCCGCGTCAGCTATCCTCGACGGGCGACAGCCTGTCTTGCGGCAGCTGCCTTGACATACGAAATTTCTGTCGCAATCTTTGTCTGCCAACGTTTCAAGGATTAGTATAAATCAATGTTTCCCGGGTTGGGATAAGAAAAAATAAAAATTTGACCGGTGTTCAAAAAAAACCGCGGTATGAAAGCGAATCATACCGCGGTTTTTAATTATTGCAATTATTTTTACGCTCTTTTTTTCTTTACATTTTCCATAGCCTTTTTGTAAGCGATATCGGCGCGCATTTTTGTGACGGTTCTTGTAACTCCGCCCGCCACATAGTTTGTTCCGCAATCGGGGCAGCTGCGTTTGTATATCGTTACCGACTGACGCACCACGGTTTTTCCCTCCCGGAACGCCTTGCGGTATGCCGCGGAAAGGTGCTCGTTCTCATGGCTTCTTACGATCATCTCCGCGCCCGGCGAATCAAGCCGTTGGGGAGAAGAAAACGACACGCCTATATCGTTCGATTTATCCACAAATCTGCGGTTTTTGCAGGTCGGGCATTCGCATGCCGCGTCATCATCGTTATGCTTGGGAATATAATCATTCACATTCTCATCACTGTTATTTTTCAGCATATCGGCGATATCCTCGATCATACTCTTCTCATCGCCGTCCGCATAGCTTCTCATTCTGCGCATACTTTCCCTGTTGTTTTTCATATTCTCTTTGATGTTCGATTCTATCTGAGCGTGCAGTTTATCTATGCTTGAATGTGATTTCCGGCTTAGGCTTATTTTTTTGTGACTTTTTTTGTGTGTGACCCTTCTTGTATGATGTTCCGCCGCGTCTCTGTTATCGCCGTGTGCCGCGGACCTTTCGACGCGGTGCTTTTTCGGCTCGGCATGATTTTCGGTGCGCGGTCTTTCCGCACGGATCTCCGAACGTATCGAATACACCTTGACATCCGCGTTCTCCGTATCGCTGTCTCCGCTGCCGAGGATCTTGGGGTTGTATACCTCCACTTCTTTTTGGGTAACTACCACTCCGGTGTTATCCCCGCTGCCGAGCATTTTCGGTTCGTATGCCTTCTCCTCCGAATTGTTTTTCGTTCCCGGCAGGACAATCTCGTCCTCGCTGTCTCCGCTGCCGAGCATTTTCGGTTCATACGCCTTTTCCTCGGAAGCGTTCTTCGTTCCCGGCAGGACAATCTCATCCTTGCTGTCTCCGCTGCCGAGCATTTTCGGCTCGTACGCCTCTTCCTCGGAAGCATTTCCGGTTCCCGGAAGGACAACCTCCTTCTCTTCGGGTTCGTAACCGGTGTCCGCCATCTCCGTGTTCACCTGCTCGGCGATCCGCTGCCGGAACGCTTCGCGACTTTCGGGGTCGGATAAAGGGTTATTTATATAACCGATATTTGAAACAACGTCGCTCCCGACATTTTCAAAAACCGTCTGTTCAAGGCTCATACCCGGAACCTCTTTGTTCTTATTCTCGATCTCCTTATCCGCCTCGGGAAAATAACTCTGCTTGTGAAAATTATAATCCTTCCTGCTCATATCAATATCTTGTATTGCCGCCTGCATAAAAAACCCCCCTTTTCTTATATAATGAATCCGAAAAAATTCCGGATTTTTTTAACAAAATTCAATAATAATTTAGTTGTATGATTTCATAATTCCAAGTATGTACATCATTACAAATAAACGATATACATATATATTATACTATAAAATCTTGCGCATTTACAATATACATTTTTCACAATTTTTTTATAATTTTTTAGTACATATTAACATAATACCTACAGCATTTCCCCGATACCGTCCCCGGCATAATGATCGGTGTATTTTTTCAAAGTCTTATACACGATCCTCGGATCGATAGGCTTGCTTATATGATCGTCCATTCCCGCGGCAAAGCTCTTTGCGACATCCTCTTTAAACGCGTTCGCCGACATTGCTATAATAGGCACGCTCTTTGCGTCGGCGCGTTCAAGCTCGCGGATTTCCTTTGTCGCGTCAAGACCGTTTTTGACCGGCATCATAATATCCATGAATATTGCGTTGTAGCTGAAAGGCTCGCTTTCGGAGAACACCTTGACAGCCTCGTTTCCGTTGTACGCGCTGTCCACCTCGGCTCCTTTTCTCTCAAACACGTCGCGCGCTATTTCCTGATTAAGGTCATCATCCTCAACAAGCAGTACGCGGCAGCCCGAGAAATCATATTCCTCCGGAGGCGTGAATTCATTTCCGAGAAATTCGACCCTGTCTCCCGACGCCGGGGAAATTTTATGAAAATCATCCTCCGGCACCGAAAACTGAAGCTCGACATCGAATTCCGAACCCTCTCCCTCAACGCTGCTTACCTGTATGTGTCCGCCCATCATCGTAACGAGGTTTTTGCTTATGGAAAGTCCGAGTCCCGTTCCGCCGTAGGTTTTCGACGTTGTTGCGCTCTCCTGCTCAAACGGCTTGAATATCCTGCTCAAAAACTCGCGGCTCATGCCTATTCCCGTATCCCTTACACAGAAATGCATAAACACCTTATTGGCTTCTTCAAGCTGCTTTTGTTCTATTATAAGATCGACATGTCCGCCCTCGGGCGTGAATTTTATGGCATTTGAAAGCAGATTTATTATTATCTGATTTATTCTCAGCTTATCGCCTATTATCACTTTGTCGGTTATGTTTATTTCGCTTATTTTGAAATCGACTCCCTTTGAATTTGCCTGCGAGCCTATAATAACCTGTATATTCTTTATAAAATCGTCCAGATCGAATGCCGAATAATCAAGGACTATCTTTCCGTTTTCTATCCTCGACATATCGAGAATATCGTTTATGAGCGAGAGCAGGAATTTGGACGACATCGATATTTTGCCCAGACAGCTGCGCACCTTATCGTCGTCTCCGACCGACAGCATGGCTATATCGGTCATGCCTATTATTCCGTTCATCGGCGTTCTTATCTCATGCGACATACGCGAGAGGAATTCGGATTTTGCATTGTTCGCGTCCTCCGCCGCTCCGAGCGCGTCGCGCAGATTTTCCTCTATAAGACGCTTTTCGTCTATATTCTTCACAAGCATGATCATCAAAGCGTGATCGTCCGGAGTGTTGTCTATCTTCATGAGCAAAAGATCTATCCAGTGATACTTTCCGTCGGTTCCCATGCACCGGCACTCTATATTCATGCTTTTATCCGTTTCATGCAGTTTTTTCACGCTGCTCAGCTTGCATGAGGACATAAACAGCTCCTTGTCGTCCTCAAAAACGATGTCGCCCGCGCTCGCGCCCACAAATTCGGTATAGGAAATCGTGCTTCCCGGATTTACCGCCTTGCTGTCTATGACGATATCGTTTGAATTGTAATATATCGTTCTGAACTCATTCGCCGACAGATCGATCATGGCTATAAGCGAGTATATATTCGAAACAGCCGCGTTAAGACGCTTTTTGTCGAGCTGTTCCATTTCCTGCTTGAACTTCTGTTCGGTTATATCGCGCAGCGCGACCACCATTGACTGACCGTTCGCGTCGTCCAGACAAAATACCCTGTACTCTATCCATGATATGCTTCCGTCGTCGTTTACGGTGCGGAACTGTATTTCCATATCCTTCCTGCCGTATTTGAAATATCCCTCAAGCGCGCCGAGAGTTATGCTGTTCTGCACGTCTCCCGCATCGTCGGGATGAACCTTTTCGGTGATAAACGCCTTTATCGCATCATCATACAAGCCCTTTTCGGGCAGATAGGACATTATATGATTTTCATTCGTAAAGCTGCACCGGTACTCACCGTTATCCGGATTTATGTCAAGGATGGCATCGCACGAGTGACGGTATATAAACGCGTACTTTTCCTGCAGGCGGCGATGGTTTTCCTTTTGCTGACGCTTTATCTCATCGACCTCTCTCTTTTCGTCGTCAATATCCACGATAACTCCGACCACTCTTATCGGAACATTCACCGAGTTGAGAACGGTGGCGATGTTTATTCTGCACCATGAATATGAGGAATCCAAAAATTTCATTCTTATGATGCATTCATCCTTCGGATCGCCCTCCTTTGCGCTGCGCAGGAATTTATAGTACGTCGCGCGGTCCTCCGGATATATGCTGCTGTTGGTAAGCACCGTTTCGAGATAATTCCCCTGTTTGGGACTCATGCCGAGAATTTTGTCCCAATGCTCGCTTATCTCAAGCGAATCGGTAAGTATGTTCCACTCGAAAAATATCGAATTGCTCTTTTCCATGGCAAGATTATAGCGTTTTTCGTTAAGCTGTATCCTGTCGTTGGCAAGCTTCAATTCCTGATTTATCCGCTTTTCGTTCTTAATGGTCACAGCCATATCTCTTTTTACATATAAGATGATAAACGTCATAATGATCACTATTTTGATCATCATGCCTATCGTGTTTTTCCTTATGACGCCGTATATTCCGTCAGCCTCCACGGGAGTTATTTCGGGGAGATATATGTAAAAATCGGAATTTTCAACGGGCACGAGGAACGATCCGCCCGTTCCGTTCTCCTCCACCGCAATAAATTCCTCATCCTTTGACATTGCCCGGACGACCGCGTCCGTTTCGTCGGAGCTCAGTCCGCTTATATTAAACACAGCCGTCGCATCCGAGTTTATTATACCCGCCGCGACTCCGCCGGTATTGGTCCTTATGATCTCAAACAGCCGGTCGGTCCCGTATCTGCCCTCGAGAACACCCAGCACACCGCCGTCGGACGATACGGGCATAAATATCGAAAACGAATCCTTGTCATTGAAAACAAGCATCGTTTCGCCGCCGAATGCCCGGTAAAACGTCTTGCGGTCGGAAATATCCGCCGACTCCGCAATATATGTTCCGTCCGCAAAATACAAGTCGAGATACTCGCCCTCGGTAAACCTGAGCTGTCTGCGCAGTATTTCCCTGCATTCATCCGAAGAAAATCTGCCCGACACAACATACGGCGCGATCATATCCGCCGCGCACATCTGGATATTCTTCTTTGATGTCAAATACCAATTGACCTGTTCCGCCGTCCTTGACACGGCGTTGCGTGTTTCGTTTTTGCTTATGCCGACCTCCGAAAAGTCAACCGAATACATAAAATTCGCCAATACGATAAAAACTATAATAAAGCATATTATAAACACAAGGTTGTTTTTTGTTATATATTTGCCCGAATTTTTCACAACAGCACCTCTTTTAACAACAATCCGCCTTATCCGGCGGCGCATCTTCTTACAATCCCTTTCATTATATCATATCCCGACACATATTTCAATAATTTTCTTGAACAATTTTATCTGTATTTTATCTCCCGATCAAGCGCCGCGCGTTTTGTTTGTTATTTATAATAAAAATCCGCATAAAGCGCATACCGGGGTTGTGCTGTTTGTACATTGACACAAAGGAGCGGAGATGGTATAATAAAAATGTTAAAATGCGAATTTTCAGGAAGTTTGACGGCATACCCGAAAGCGGGAAATGCCGTTTTTTACCGCGCATATCCGCGCACGGCGGATATACGGTTTTATTCGGAGGGGATTTTATTATGACAAATCGTGAAAATATAAGAAACATAGCCATCATAGCCCATGTCGATCACGGCAAGACCACACTGGTCGATTCCATGCTCAGGCAAAGCGGCACATTCAGGGAAAACGAGCAGGTCGATGAAAGAGTCATGGACTCGAACGATCTCGAGCGCGAAAGGGGAATAACCATTCTCGCAAAAAACACATCTCTGTATTATAACGGCGTAAAAATAAATATCATAGACACGCCGGGACACGCCGATTTCGGCGGAGAGGTGGAACGCGGTCTTGAAATGGTTGACGGAGTGCTTCTTTTGGTCGATGCGTTTGAGGGATGTATGCCGCAGACCCGTTTCGTTCTCTCAAAGGCGCTTGCGCTCGATTTAAAGCCCATAATCGTGGTAAACAAGATAGACCGCCCGAATGCGCGTCCTTACGAGGTTGTTGACGAGGTTCTCGAGCTTTTCATAGATCTCGGCGCGACCGACGAACAGCTTGACACTCCCGTAATATACGCCTCGGGCCGCGACGGCTGGGCGACGGCGGAATACAATCCGGAAAAGCCGAACGAGGATTTAAAAGCGCTTTTTGAGCTTATCGTCTCATATATCCCCTGTCCCGACTGCAAGGAGGACGAGCCGTTTCAGATGCTTGTTTCAAATATAGATTACGATGAATACACGGGACGCATAGCCGTGGGAAAGATCGAAAGAGGCTCCGTAAAGACGGGCATGCCGCTGTCGATATGCCGTGCGGACGGCAAAACGGGTCATGCAAAGGCGACAAAGCTTTATACCTTTGAGGGACTTTCGAAAACGGCGGCGGAGGAAGTGGGCGCGGGAGATGTCGTTGCCGTTTCGGGCATAACCGACATAAATATCGGCGAAACGATATGCGACGCGAACAATCCCGAACCGCTTCCGTTCGTTAAGATAGACGACCCGGTGCTGTCCATGACATTCAGCGTAAATGACAGTCCGTTTGCCGGAAAGGACGGAAAGTTTGTGACAAGCAGACATCTGCGCGACAGACTTTTCAAGGAGCTTGACTCGAACATAAGTCTGAGAGTGGAAGAAACCGATACCACGGAATCCTTTGTCGTTTCGGGCCGCGGCGAGCTTCATCTTTCGGTGCTGATCGAAAATATGCGCCGGGAGGGATACGAGTTTCAGGTTTCCAATCCGGTCGTTATTTTCAAGGAGATCGACGGCGAGCTC
>JAFLUR010000070.1 GCA_022508725.1 Oscillospiraceae bacterium | reverse complement strand
TTTCACAGCTTGAGCAAGCAGAAAAATTCAAGAGTTAGTTGGAGCATCAATAAATTCTTACCGGGCGGCTGTATCGTTTTGCGGCTGCCCCGGAATTCTTATAAAGGAGGTGCCGGCATTGGACGGTGCAAATTATATAAATACCGAAGCATCGGATATAATTGATATGCTCGGACGCGCAGGCTATCGTGCATACATTGCCGGCAGCTGTCTTTGCGGATTGATCATGAACAAAAACGTATCTGAAATAGATATACTCACCTCGGCAGGTATCAAGGAAATCAAAGTTCTGTTTCCCAATTCTCAGAACTGCGGCGGTTATGTGTCCGTAAACGGCAATAAGGTCATATTCCGCCTAAGACAATTTAAGTCACGCACCGATGAAAATCCGGATCTGAACACCGATATGGCGCGCAGGGATTTCACAATAAACGCAATAGCCTGCGATAATAATTCCTTTACCGATATGTACGGCGGCAGGGCGGATATAGAGAATAAAATCATACGCTGTGTCGGAGATGCGGAAAAAAATCTGTCGGAGCATCCCATACGAATGCTCCGCGCGGTAAGACTCGCGTGTACGCTTGATTTTTCGCTTTCGGAGGAAACCTCCGCCGCGATATTAAAATATGCCCGCCTGCTTTCGTGTGCAAACCAAAATAAAATACGGGAAGAGCTTAATAAAATACTTCTTTCAAAAAAACCCGAAAAAATAATATTATTACATAAACTGGGGATGTTAAAATATATAATGAATGAGTTTGAAATATGCTTTGACACGCCTCAGCATAATAAGTATCATATATATAACGTGGGCGAGCATATCGTTCATACCGTCAAAAACACGCCCGACGACCTTGTGCTGCGCTGGGCGGCGCTTCTGCACGATATAGGAAAGCCCGATTGCATAAGCACCGATTCCTCGGGTACCATACACTTTTACGGACATCATAAACAGAGCGCGGCTATCGCGAACAATATTCTCTATCGTCTCAGATTTGACAGTGAATTTGTGGAAAATGTGTCTGTACTTATAGAAAATCATGATGTGCGTATAGAGCCGTCACTGTATGGAGTGAAACGAATGATGGCACGGACGGGCGAAAGTCTTTTTGAAAAGCTTCTTTCATTGCAAAAAGCGGATGCCGCGGCAAAAAATCCCGATTTTCTCAAAGAAAAAGAAGTAAAAATAGAGGAAGTAAGAGAAATTCACAAAAAAATACTTGCCGAAAACCATCCCTATCTCGTAAGTCATCTGCTTATCGGAAGAAAGGAGCTTATGAAGGCGGGAATAAAGCGCGGACGCGATGTATCAGATATACTGAGAGTGCTGCTTAACGAGGTTATTGTAAACCCCAAGCTCAATAACGGCGAATATCTGATAAAGGAAGCAAAACGTCTTAAAAACACACTGAAATTTTGAAAGGACGGAGTCATATTGAAATACGGATATGTGAGAACTGCCGCGGCAACCGTTGATATTAAGGTTGCGGACACGGCTTACAACAGCGAAAATATAATCCGGGCTGTCAGAGAGGCGGCGGCAAACAAAGCCAAGCTTATCGCTCTGCCCGAGCTGTGTATCACGGGATATACGGCGGGGGATTTATTTATGCAAAAAAATCTGATAAAATCAGCGCTTGACGCGCTTAAAATTATAGCAAACAGTACCGCTGAGCTTGATATAATCTCAATTATCGGTCTGCCTCTTGCCAAAGGAGCGGGTCTTTACAATACCGCCGCCGTGGTATTTAAAGGCGAGGTACTCGGCTTTGTGCCCAAATCAAATATACCGAATTACGGCGAATTTTATGAGGCGCGTCATTTTTCACCCGGCTGCGGCAAAATTTCATACGTTGATTTTTTTGGCAAACAGGTGCCTTTCGGTACAAACCTTTTGTTCTGTGACGAGGAAATGGAGGATTTTACCTTTGCCGTTGAAATATGCGAGGATCTGTGGACCGCAGACCCGCCGTCGGTAAGACACGCGCTTGCCGGAGCCTTGATGATCGTCAATATTTCCGCGAGCAATGAAACCATCGCAAAACGCGAATACCGCAGTATGCTTGTAAAAAGCCAATCGGCAAGACTTTTCTGCGGATATATTTACTCGTCCGCAGGCGAGGGTGAATCTACAACCGACCTCGTTTTCAGCGGTGATAATATAATCGCCGAAAACGGCAGTATTACGGCACGGGCAACGCCGTTTACAAATTCGATAATATATTCGGAAACAGACGTTGAAAAGCTTCGCGGTGAGAGAATTCGTTCAAACACATATACGGGAAACGATGAAAATTATCTCAGGATATATTTTAAAACAGACAAAACCCCGACTCCGCTGACAAGAAAAATTTCGAAAACACCGTTTGTTCCCGAAAACAGCGCGGACCGCCGGATAAGGTGCGAAGAAATTCTGACGATACAATCACTCGGCCTAAAAAAAAGAATAAAACATTCGGGTGCGAAATCGGCTGTTATCGGAGTGTCGGGCGGTCTCGATTCCACTCTTGCGCTGCTTGTAACGGCAAGAGCATTCGACAGTCTGAAAAGAAGCCGCAGCGATATAATCGCCGTCACCATGCCGTGCTTCGGCACAACCGGCCGCACCTATAAAAATGCCGTAAATTTTGCCTCCTCACTCGGCGTGACATTAAGAGAAATAAATATAGAAAAAGCGGTCACAGGGCATTTTGAAGATATAGGTCATGACATCAATCTGCTTGATGTGACCTACGAAAATTCACAGGCACGCGAACGCACACAGGTCCTTATGGATATTGCGAACCAAACCGGAGGTCTTGTTGTCGGAACCGGCGATATGTCCGAGCTTGCTCTCGGCTGGGCAACATATAACGGGGATCATATGTCCATGTACGCGGTAAACGCGTCGGTTCCCAAAACACTGATACGCTATCTTGTGGATTACGAGGCGGAGCGTACCGATAATGAAATTTTAAGGACAACTCTTACCGATATACTTGATACACCGGTGAGTCCCGAGCTTCTTCCGCCCAAGGACGGGGTCATCTCACAGAAAACCGAAAATCTTGTAGGTCCGTATTCTTTGCATGATTTCTTTCTGTATTATATGGTGCGTTTCGGTTTTTCGCCGTCCAAAATATTTTATCTTGCCCAAAAAGCGTTTGACGGAGAATATGACAAAGAATTTATACTTTCATGGCTCAAAGTATTTTACAGGCGGTTTTTCTCCCAACAATTCAAACGCAGCTGTATCCCCGACGGTCCGAAAGTGGGTACCGTTACTCTTTCGCCGAGGGGCGATTGGCGTATGCCGAGCGACGCGTCGGCACAGCTTTGGCTTGATGAGATCGAGCGGCTTTAAACAGAAAAAAATCCGCCCTTTCCGCTATGTTAAGGAAACAAAACGGAAAGGGCGGATTTTCAAATTTAATAAATCTTACAGAAACTCTACTTTACCGTCCTCAAGATGATAGATTGCGCCTACTGCCTTGAGTCCGCCGTCTCCGTCCCGCTTAATGCCGAGTTTTTCCTCTATAACGGAAACGCTTCTGTTCACATTCAGGCAGCATGCCTTGTAATCGTCCTTCTCATCGCCTATCGCAATACCGATCTCGTCGGTAATGGACTTGATATATCCCTCCGAATGATGGCTTATTGCCGCGCCGACAGCTCCGCAGTGCGTATGTCCGAGTACAACGACCAGATTGCTTCCGAGATGCGATGTCGCATATTCTATGCTTCCGAGCTGATGGTTGTCTATAACATTTCCCGCAACTCTTATTACAAACAGCTCACCTATTCCCGTCATAAAGATATTTTCGGGTATCACTCTCGAATCCGCGCATGAAACAATAACAGCATACGGACTTTGACCCTCCTTGCATACTTTTTCGCGTATGCCCTCCGAAATGTCCGCATTGTTACAATTCGCTTTTATGTATGCTTCATTGCCCGATTTCAGCTTTTTGAGCGCGTCATTCGCCGATATACCTGTATTTTGCATAAAGCAACTCTCCTTTCTGTTTTTGTATTATGTATGCCGAATTTTGCATACCGACTCCAAATGTAATTATATCACATTTGTCCGGAAAGTCAATAAAAAAAACGGCTTTTTTCATGAAAATCAATCCGGCGCTCTATGCGTCCTTTGTTCTGCATAGAAATACGTCGTTATATTTTTTGTAAAATTTATCCATGGATTTTTTTGCCGCCTCATAATCATCAAACAAACCGAACACCGTCGGGCCGCTTCCGCTCATGACCGCTCCGAGTGCGCCATCGTCTATAAGATTGTTTTTTATACTCCTGATCTCCGGACACATACCGACCGTTACCTCTTCCATAACATTGCACATAAGCTTTCCTATCCGGCGGACATCTCCGCTTTCGAGAGCCTTTATAAATTCCTTGTTATCCGGTCTTGCGGAAATTTGCACGCTGTCGATTTTCTCGTATATCACCGCTGTGGAAATATTCACGGGCGGCTTCACGAGCACAACATTAAGCCCCGGAAGCGCGGCAACAGGCGTTAATATCTCGCCTATTCCCTCCGATAAGCACGTTCCCCCGGTAAGGCAGTACGGAATATCGGCGCCCAGCTTCACGCCTATTTTGCAAAGCTCTCCGACACTTAAATGCTTATTATACAGCACATTGAGAGCGACAAGAACAGCCGCCGCGTTTGAGCTTCCTCCCGCAAGTCCCGCCGCAACGGGGATATTTTTTTGTATGCGTATCATTACCCCGCCTCTTATACCCGTATATTCAAAAAATTCCGCCGCCGCACGGTAAGCGATATTCTTCTCATTATCCGGAAGATATTTAAGATTTGAGGAAACCGTGATACTGTGACTGCATCTGTCAACAATGATCGAATCGAAAAGACCTATCGTCTGCATTATCATAGACACGTCATGATAACCGTTTGCGCGTCTGCCGGCAACATCAAGAGTCAAATTTATCTTACCGTACGATTTAAGCACCGCGCGTTTTCCTTTTATAAGCATTTCATTTTCAAGAAACATCTCTCACTCACTCACTCCATCTTATGGGATTCTTCCGCCACCTCTTTTATCATTTCCGTATCGACAATATCGCTGCCCGACTTTTTCATATATAAAAGGTATTCTATATTTCCCTCCGGACCCTTTATGGGGGAATAGCTGAGTCCTTCAACGTAAAGACCCATACTCCGGGCAAATTCGACCACATTTTTTATTACCTCGATGTGTATCGCGATATCCTTTACAACACCCTTTTTCCCCACCTGTCCTCTGCCCGCCTCAAACTGCGGCTTTATCAGCGCCACTATCTCCCCGTTATCGGAAAGAATATCCCTTACCACCGGCAAAACAAGCCTAAGGGATATAAAGGACACGTCAACGGACGCAAAATCCGGCTTGTCCGGAATATCCTTTTCCGTAACATAGCGTATGTTTGTGCGTTCCATATTGATCACTCGTTCATCGTTTCTCAGTGTCCACGCAAGCTGACCGTAGCCGACATCTACGGAATAAACCTTTTTGGCGCCGTTTTGCAGCATACAATCGGTAAATCCGCCCGTTGACGCGCCTATATCCATTGCGATCTTGTCTTTGAGATCTATGGGGAACTCCTCCATTGCCTTTTCAAGCTTAAGTCCGCCGCGGCTCACATATTTGAGTGTGCTGCCGCGCACCTCGACAACCGCATTTTCATCTGTTGTTTCACCCGGTTTATCACACTTTTGATTATTGACAAAAACGATCCCCTCCATGATCATCGCTCTTGCTCTTTCTCTGCTCGAAGCGAGACCGTTTTTTGTCAAATAAACGTCCAATCTTATTTTTGCCATAACAACACCCCCTCATTACAACCAAACTCCGCGAAAACAAGCTTAATTTCCCGCCTAATCATTCACCCGTGTATTGTTCGAGTATCCTCATGCTTATGCCCTTCGCATCCATGCCGTAAAGGCTGTCAAGCTGAGATATGCTTCCGTGAGTTATCGGCTCGTCCGGAAATCCTGACACCATGCACTTACGCATGACATTGTTATCCGCGAATAATTGAAGAATTGCCGAACCGACCCCTCCGATCCTTGTTCCATCCTCTATCGTAACCGTCATTTTTGTTTTTTTTGCCGACTTTATTATTGTATCTTTATCAAGCGGCTTTAATGTGCGCAGCGCGATGATCTCACAGCTTATTCCTTTTTTCGCGAGAATATTCGCCGTACCCTTCGCCGTTTTTACCATTCTTCCCGCCGCTGTGATCGTAATATCACTGCCCTCGCATACAATCGCAGCCTTTCCGAAAGAAAACGGCTCCGCGCCTGTTTCCGTCTGTATATTGCCCCTCGGATAACGTATCGCAATCGGGCCGTCATGCTTATTCACCGCATAATCGAGCATATCTCCAAGCTCACCGAAATTCGACGGCGAAAGCACAGACATACAGGGCATTTGCATGAGCATTGCAATATCATACAATCCCTGATGCGTTTCACCGTCCGCCCCGACAATTCCCGCTCTGTCCACTCCGAAAACAACATGAAGCTTCTGCAGGCATATATCATGCAGTATCTGATCGTAGGCTCTTTGCAGAAAAGACGAATACACCGCGAAAACAGGCGAATAACCGGTTATCGCAAGACCTCCGCACATAGTGACGGCGTGCTGCTCGGCGATACCCACATCAAAAAATCTGTCCTTGAATTTTTTTGAAAAATCCACAACACCCGTTCCCGTAGGCATTGCCGCCGTGACCGCGGCGACCTTATCGTTATCCGACGCGATTTCGGTCAGTTTTTCGCCGAAAACGGCGGAATAATCCCTGCCCTGTGATTTTGTATCCCCCGAATCCACATCGAATTCGGACACGCCGTGAAATTTCCGCGGATTATGCTCCGCCGGTGAATATCCGCGTCCCTTTTTGGTTTTCACATGGATTAGGACCGGGGCGTCAATAAGCTTTGCCCTCTCAAAAACCGACCTCAGTTTTTTTATATCATGCCCGTCAACGGGGCCGAGATATTGAAAACCGAGATCGTCGAAAATCGTGGTAGGTATAATATAAAGCCTTATCATACGTTTCACGCGTTTTATAAACCGCACCATGGGCAGACCTATTATGGGTATTTTATTCAAAAAACGCTCGACCGCCTTTTTCGACCTGTAATATCCCGGTCTTGAACGCAGCTCTTTGAGGTATGCGGGCAGCGCGCCCACATTTTTCGATATGGACATTGCGTTATCGTTAAGAACGGCGATCATTTTGTTTTTCGAATGTCCGGCGTCGTTAAGCGCCTCAAACATCATTCCGCCCGTAAGCGCGCCGTCACCGAAAACGGCTATGACGTCGTAATCGTCCCCCGCAAGATCTCTTGCTCTTGCAATTCCGAGAGCCGCCGAAATGGAGGTAGAGCTGTGTCCCGTATTAAAGGAATCATACTCGCTTTCGCTTGTCTTGGGAAATCCGCTCATGCCCCCGAATTTACGCAAAGACGAAAAACCCTCTCCTCTTCCGGAAAGTATTTTATGAACATAAGACTGATGTCCCACATCCCATATTATTTTGTCGCGCGGCAGATCGAATGAAGCATATATTGCGGTCGTAAGCTCAACCACGCCGAGATTGGACGCAAGATGTCCGCCTGTTTTCGATACCGAATGTATCAAAAATTCCCGTATCTTTCCGCAAAGCTCTTCAAGCTCCGCATCCGATCTGTTTTTCAGCTCATCCGGATTAAAATTATTTATATTATTAAACATGGCAAAAAGCCGTCCCCTTCTCATTATTACGAAAACACCGATTTACCGGAAAATATATGTTTTTCCGACTGCCTCTTCCCGCGAATTGTTTCCCGATATCGATTTATCCGGTATTTCCCTTATATACCGACGCCGTTTTACGGCGCGCCCTAAGGAAACACTGAGTTAAAGGTAATCAAAAAATAATTTACGAAAAAATATACGCTTATCCGGGTTGCATGGGTGACCGGTAAAACGAAGTTTTACGACCGACCGATTACAGCCGAATTATTTTTTGATATTTGATTTATCCGGTGTTTCCCTAAAAAAATTTTATCGTTTTGATTTGCCCAAATGTGCGATAAATTCAAGATCATAAAATATCCTGCCCATAAAAAACACAACCGCATTCGCATTTTTCATGGCGATACCCTTACAAAACGCCTTTCCCCCTATTGTCAGAGCCGCCACAACCGCGGTAAGCACAAGGCTTATCAGAACATTTCCGCCGCCTTCGCCCATGCTTATATTCGCAACGATAACCGCCGTGGACGAACCGCTGATAATTCCGGCTATATCGCCTATGACATCATTGCAAAGACTTGCCACTTGGGGCGCGTTTCTTAAAATTCTCACACTGTGCGCCGCCCCGCGCACCTTTCTCGCCGCAAGCGAATGAAAAGGAAACTCTTCAGCCGCCCCGACCGCCGTTCCGAGCATATCAAAAACAACGCTCACCGATATAATACACAAAAGTATTATCAAGGCCGATATTATATTCAGCCTTGACATTACGGATGTTACGATTCCGAATATAATTGACAAAAAAAACGCAAGCAATGTTACCGTAACCGTCCATTTATGCGTTACATTTATATTGCCCTCAGGCTTGGATACCTTAAAGCTCTTTTTCCGCTTTTTATTCGGATCACGTTTCCCGATCCGAGGAACGTTTTTCTCATCCAAATTCGATTAACCTCTCTTTTTTAATCCGGCTTTTATGCCGGAGACATATAAATATATCGAATGTCGAAACCGACGACATTCGTAAAATTCAAGCAAAGATGGCAGTCAATGATGTAAATTTTACGGCATAGGTCCGGTTGGCTTTCCCGGGGACGTGCCGATTTGTCGCCAAACCGGCGGTTTCCCTTTAAACATCCTCAAATATACGTTGCCGCATACATGACCGGACTGCCACTAAGTCCGCACTGCAATCCATCAAAGACCTGTAAAACAACAGTCTAGGGATTTTCTCCTGACAGTCACATCTAACCTTATCCTCTTTTGCAAACATGGTTTCAAAATGCGATGCCTAACAAACTCCGGCCTTAGAATTCATTAAGGATGAACATATTATCCGCCATATTCACTCAAGGCAGGCTACGCTGCCCACAGCACTCGGATATGCATTGTTGTACAACACACACCCTACTTACCGCGAAACAGGTTTCCCCCCATGCCGTAACAGCTTGCTGCGTTAATTTGCAGGGGCTGCCACAGTCATGGGCCTCCACGGAAAAGGGGTCGGAAAATTCATGCCGTTGAAAATCGCCCCTAAACCTTAACTCCCAGCATCCGCCCCGAACTGGGCGTTCAAAGCTTAAACACCAGGAACTTCATCGATGTGCCGGCTGACGGATTTTTAGGCCCGTCTTCGAGATAGATAGAACTGACTAGAATACTGCGCCATCAATTATTACTATACTACCACATTTTATGAATTTTGTAAAGTACATTTTCAAAAGATTTTTTCGCGGGAAACACCGATTTATAAGGTAATCGAAAATAATTCGCAAAAAATATCCCCTTAAAAACATAAGAGCCTGTTTAGTATCTGAGATCATCGGATTTTTGAGCGGATTTTTCTGCCGGC